>NZ_MUNH01000057.1:0-11156 GCF_002154615.1 Streptomyces recifensis | reverse complement strand
GCCCGGCCACGCTGGGCGTGCTCCAGCCGTTCCTGCCGGACGCGGTCGACGGCTGGGAGCTGGCACTCGAAGCGCTGGCGCGGGGCGACGACTTCACCACCGAGGCGAGCGAGCTGGGCGGCGCCATGGCCGAGGTCCACCTCGCGCTGGCCGGGGCGTTCCCGGCGGCCGGCGGGGACGAGAACGGCGTCACGGCCGCCGCGATGTGCGTACGCCTGGACGCGGCGGCGCGGGCGGTGCCGGGGCTGCGGCCCTATGTGCCGGGCCTCAGGGCCGCCTTCGGGGCGCTGGCCGCCCGCGACTCCGGGCCGGCCGCCCAGCGCGTCCATGGCGATCTGCACCTGGGTCAGGTGCTGCGCGCCGGGGCCGACTGGTTCGTCATCGACTTCGAGGGCGAGCCCTCCCGTCCGCTCGCCGAGCGGCGGACCGCGCAGTCCCCCGTGCGTGACATCGCCGGGATGCTGCGCTCCTTCGACTACGCGGCCCGGCAGCGCCGCCCCTGGCGGCCCGAGTGGGCCAGCCGCTGCCGGGAGGCGTTCTGCGCGGGCTACGCGGCCCGTGCGGGCTGGGACCCACGCAAGGAGCACGCGCTGCTGCGCGCGCACGAGACGGACAGGGCGGTGTACGAGGTGCTGTACGAGGCGAGACACCGGCCGGACTGGCTTCCGGTCCCGATGGCGGCCATCGAGCGGCTCGCCGAGTGGAGAGGCTGAATCATGGCACTGCGCGACACTTCGCCGCCCGAGACCTCGGGCCCCGTCCGCACCTCGGGCACCGCCCTCGCGGGCGAGGAGCGCGACCGCCTGCTGGGCGGCGCGCATCACGACCCCCACGCGCTGCTGGGCGCCCATCCGGTGCCGGGCGGAGTCCTGTTCCGTGCCCTGCGCCCGAACGCGCGGGAGGTGAGCGTCCTGGCCGACGGGGTGCGCTCGCCGCTCGTCTCCGAGGGCGACGGTCTCTTCTCGGCCGTGCTGCCGTACCCGGAGATTCCCGCGTACGAGCTGGTGGTGGCCTACGACGACGGCGAGCAGACGGTGCACGACCCGTACCGTTTCGCGCCCGCGCTCGGTGAGCTGGATCTGCATCTGATCCGGGAGGGCCGGCACGAGGAACTGTGGAAGGCGCTGGGCGCCGAGCCGATGACCCACGAAGGGGTCCAGGGCACCCGGTTCACCGTGTGGGCGCCGAACGCGCAAGGAGTGCGGCTGGCCGGGGAGTTCACCTTCTGGGACGGCACCCAGTACCCGATGCGCTCGCTGGGCGCGGCCGGGGTCTGGGAGGTGTTCCTGCCGGGGATCGGTGAGGGCGCGAAGTACAAGTTCGAGATCACCTCGCGGTACGGCCACCGGTTCCTGAAGGCGGACCCGATGGCCCGGCTCACCGAGGTCCCGCCGGACACCGCCTCGGTCGTCACCTCCTCCCGCTACGCGTGGGACGACGCCGAGTGGATGGCGCACCGGGGCGACACCCCCGTGCACCGGGCTCCGATGTCGGTGTACGAGGTGCACCTGCCGTCCTGGCGGCCGGGGCTGACCTACCGCGAGCTGGCCGCGGAGCTGCCCGCGTACGTACGGGACCTGGGCTTCACGCATGTCGAGCTGATGCCGGTGGCCGGGCACCCGTTCAGCGGGTCGTGGGGCTACCAGGTCACCTCGTACTACGCGCCCACCCCGCGGCTCGGGTCGCCGGACGACTTCAAGTTCCTGGTGGACGCGCTGCACCGGGCGGGCATCGGCGTGATCATGGACTGGGTGCCGGCCCACTTCCCGAAGGACGACTGGGCGCTGGCCCGGTTCGACGGGGACCCGCTGTACGAGCCCGGAGACTCCAGGCGGGCGGAGCACCCGGACTGGGGGACCTACGAGTTCGACTTCGGCCGGACCGAGGTGCGCAACTTCCTGGTCGCCAACGCGGTCTACTGGTGCGAGGAGTTCCACATCGACGGGCTCCGCGTGGACGCCGTCGCCTCGATGCTCTACCTCGACTACTCCCGTGACTCCGGGCAGTGGGCGCCGAACGTGTTCGGCGGGCGCGAGGACCTGGACGCGGTGGCGTTCCTCCAGGAGATGAACGCCACCGTGTACCGGCGCTGCCCGGGTGTGGTGACCATCGCCGAGGAGTCGACGGCGTGGGAGGGCGTGACCCGGCCGACCGACAGCGGCGGTCTCGGGTTCGGGCTGAAGTGGAACATGGGCTGGATGCACGACTCGCTGGAGTACGTGCAGAAGGAGCCGGTGCACCGCAAGTACCACCACCACGACATGACGTTCTCGATGGTGTACGCGTACAGCGAGAACTACGTGCTGCCCATCTCCCACGACGAGGTCGTGCACGGCAAGCAGGCGCTGGTGTCGAAGATGCCCGGCGACTGGTGGCAGCGGCGCGCGAACCACCGGGCGTACCTGGGCTTCATGTGGGCGCATCCCGGCAAGCAGCTCCTCTTCATGGGGCAGGAGTTCGCACAGGGCGCGGAGTGGTCGGAGAAGCACGGGCCCGAGTGGTGGCTGCTGGCCGACGACTACCACTCGGCGGCCGACCACCGGGGCATGCGGGACCTGGTGCGGGACCTGAACACGGTGTACCGGGACGCCCCGGCGCTGTGGCAGCGGGACACCGATCCGGGCGGCTTCCAGTGGTCGATGTGCGACGCGGCCGACGACAACGTCTTCGCGTTCGTCCGGTACGCCGAGGACGGCACCCCGCTGCTGGCGGTGTCCAACTTCTCGCCCGTGGTCCGGGAGGACTACCGGCTCTGGGTGCCCGAGCAGGTGACCGCCTGGCAGGAGGTGCTCAACACCGACGCGGTGCGGTACGGCGGCAGCGGTGTGCAGGTGGGTGACGCGGGCAAGCTCTGCCCGGAGGACGGCCGGCTGCGGCTGACGCTGCCGCCGCTCGCCACGGTCTGGCTCACGCCCGCCCGCTGAGCCCGCCGCGACCGGCTCCCGGCGAGGGGCGGCCGGGGTCACGACGACCCCGGCCGCCCCTCTCGGCGTGCCCGGGCGGCCGCGCCGATACCCGCACGGAAGGGCGGCACCCGGGACCCACCGGACACCCGCAGGTCATCAGGGGATCACGACTTTCTCCTTCCCGGCACCGAAACCGCTTCCCCGCGCTACATTCGTGCACCGCCGACACAGAGCCGATCGGCGGGGTCACCCTCCGTACTTCCAGGAGCAGCGCATGCGCGACGTCGCCTCCGCTCCGGCAGCGTTCCCGCCGCCCGCCGGCGGGCTCGCCGACACCGTCTTCGAAAGAGCCGAGAAGAACCCCGGTCTCCCCCTGCTCGCCCGGCACGCGAAGGGTGCCCCCGGCGGCTGGGAGACGGTCTCGGCCGGCCAGCTGCGGGACGAGGTGGTCGGGCTGGCCAAGGGGCTGGTGGCCGCCGGGATCTCACCGGGCCACCGGGTCGCCCTGATGGCCCGCAACCGCTACGAGTGGACGCTGCTGGCGCACGCGTTGTGGACCGTGGGCGCGGAGATCGTCCCGATCCACCCGACGTCCTCGCGGGACCAGGTGGAGTGGATGCTGCGGGACGCGGGCTGCGTGGCCGTGGCCGTCGAGGACGAGCTGGGCGTGATGACGGTCGGCACGGTGTGCGCGGCGCTCCCCCGGCTCAAGCACGTCTGGCAACTGGACGCGGGCGCGCTGCCCGAACTCACCGAGCGGGGCGTGGACATCCCGCTGACCACGGTGGAGTCGCTGCGCCGGATCGTGCTGCCCGACTCCACCGCGGCGGTCACCTACACCTCCGGCGCCACCGGCCGCCCGATGGGCTGCGCGCTCAGCCACCGCGGACTCGCCTACCCGTGCGACGTGCTGCTGGCCGGCTGGGGCCACACGGCGGCGCAGCCGGGCGAGCAGCCCTCGGTACTGGCGTTCCTGCCGTTCTCGCACGTCTACGGCATCATGATCCAGACGCTGTGCCTGCGCGGCGGCTTCCTGATGGCGCACGAGCCGGACGTGTCCGAGGAGGCGCTCGCCTCGGCGCTGAGCACCTTCCGGCCGACGTACCTCTACGGCGTCCCGTCGGTGTTCGAGAAGCTGTACAAGACGTTCCTGAGGACGGCTCAGCAGGCGGGCCGAGGCGCGCTGTTCGAGCGGGCGGCGCATACCGCGCGGGACTTCGCGGAGGCCGAGGAGCGCGCCCGGCTCGGCATCGGCACGGGCCCCGGACTGGATCTGCGGCTCCAGCACGCCCTGTACGAGCGCACGGTGTACCGCAAGCTCCGTTCCGCCCTCGGCGGCCGGGCCCGGCGGGGCACCTCGGGCGGGTCCTCGCTGAGCCGCGAACTGTCCCTGTTCTTCGAGGGCATCGGCCTGTACATCCACGACGGGTACGGGCTGACGGAGACCTCCGGCGGGATCACCATGCAGCCGCTGGGCCGGGAGAAGTCGGGGACGGTGGGCGTGCCGCTGCCGGGCACCGAGGTCCGGGTGGCCGAGGACGGGGAGATCCTGGTGCACGGCCCGTCGGTGTTCCAGGGCTACGTCGGCGACGAGGCGCGCACCCGGAGTGTGCTGCGCGGGGGCTGGCTGTCGACCGGGGACATCGGGCGGCTGGACCGGGAGGGGTATCTGACGATCACCGGCCGCAAGAAGGACCTCATCGTCACGTCGAGCGGCAAGAGCGTGGCGCCCGCCCCGCTGGAGCAGCGGCTGCGGATGCACCCGCTGATCCACCAGGCGGTGGTGGTCGGCGAGGACCGGCCCTGCATGGGCGCGCTGATCACCCTGGACCCGGAGTTCCTCTCGCACTGGCGGGCCGCGCTGGCGCTCCAGGGAGACTTCGAGGGACGGGAGAGCCGCGAGGAGAACGCGCTGCGCGAGGAGCTGGCCCGTGCCATCGCGTCGGCCAACAGCACGGTGTCGCGCGCCGAGTCGATCCGGGTCTACCGGGTCGTGCAGGAGCCGTTCGCCCCGGACAACGGTCTGCTGACGCCGTCGCTGAAGCTGCGCCGGGAGGTCATCGCGCGGCATTACGCGGCCGAGATCGACGCGATGTACAAGGCTCGTTCGCGTGCCGCGCGGGGCGGGCGGAGCCCGGAACCGGCGGACTGGGACGAGCCGGACGACGTGTTCCGGTGAGCCGCTCCCCCGTTGGGTGTCACGATCACGCGTAATCCGCGTCGCGCTGGGAACCCGCCCTGGTGAACTGACCAGCGACGATGACCGCCCCGGAGTGCGAGGCCCGTATCCGGGCCCGCTCCGGGAGACCGGGCCGGGGAATGCGAGATGGCGACAGAACGGCGTTGGGACGGCACACCTCCCTCCGAGAGGGCGCACGAGCGTGCCTACTGCTTTCCCGGCGAACTTCCGAACGTCACGGGCGCGCGGCTCGCGGCCGAGGACTTCCTGCGCGGGCTCGCCCGGGAGGCTCCGCCCAGCGCGCCGGAGTACTGGGACGACATCCTGCTGGTGGTCACGGAGCTGGCGGCCAACGCGGTCCAGTTCGCGCCGGGCCCGTTCGGGCTGCGGATGCGGCGCACCTTCGACGGGGTGCACGTGACCATGCACGACACCAGCTCGGTGATGCCCGAGCCGCGTCCGTTCAGGCCGAGTTCGGGCGGCGGAGGTATCGGCTGGCATCTGGTGCACACCCTGTGCGACCAGGTCAGCGTGGTGGTGGTCGAGGACGGCAAGGACATCCACGTCTTCCTGCCCTGGTGAGAGCGCCGAAAGGTGTACCGGTGCGGAATCGGGTTACTCCGGTCCGTGGAGGGGCAGGGTGCTGCCCACGCCTTCGCCGCCGGGCGCTTCCGACTGGCGGAACGGCTCGGAGCACGGTGGGATCGGGTGTGGTGGCAGTGGTCCCGGGCATGCGAACGGCGTCCATCCGGACCGACGGGAGCCGCAGAAGGGAACAACACCGTGACACGACGACCCAGGATTCTGGTGATCGGCGCCGGCTTCGCCGGAGTCGAGTGCGTCCGCCGGCTGGAGCGCAAACTCGGCCCCGACGAGGCGGACGTCGCCCTGGTGACGCCGTTCTCCTACCAGCTCTACCTTCCGCTGCTGCCCCAGGTCGCCTCCGGCGTGCTGACGCCGCAGTCGATCGCCATCTCGTTGCGCCGCAGCAAGAAGTACCGCACCCGGATCATTCCGGGCGGGGCGATCGGGGTGGATCTGGAGGCGAAGGTCTGCATCATCCGCAGCATCACCGACGAGATCATCGACGAGCCCTACGACTACCTGGTGCTGGCGCCGGGCAGCGTGACCCGCACCTTCGACATCCCCGGCCTCGCCGAGCACGCCTTCGGCATGAAGACGCTGGCTGAGGCCGCGTACATCCGTGACCACGTCATCTCGCAGCTCGACCTCGCGGACGCCAGCGACGACCCCGAGGAGCGGGCGGCGCGCCTGCAGTTCGTGGTGGTCGGCGGCGGTTACGCGGGCACGGAGACGGCGGCCTGCCTGCAGCGCCTCACCCATGCGGCGGTCCGGCGCTATCCGCGGCTGGACCCGAGCCTGATCCGCTGGCATCTGATCGACATCGCGCCGAAGCTGATGCCGGAGCTGGGCGACCGGCTCGGCAAGCAGGCGCTGAAGATCCTGCGCGACCGGGGCATCGACGTCTCCCTCGGGGTGTCGGTCGCCAAGGTGACCGAGGACGAGGTCACCTTCACCGACGGCCGGGTGGTCCCGTCGCACACCCTGATCTGGACGGCCGGTGTGGTCGCGAGCCCCCTGATCGCCACGATGGGGGCCGAGACGGTACGCGGGCGGCTCGCGGTGACCCCGGAGATGACCGTGCCGGGCCACGACGGGGTGTTCGCGCTCGGTGACGCGGCGGCCGTGCCGGACCTCGCCAAGGGCGAGGAGGGCGCGATCTGCCCGCCGACCGCGCAGCACGCCATGCGGCAGGGCCCGAAGGTGGCGGACAACATCATCCACTCGCTGCGCGGCGAGCCGCTGGAGCCGTACGTCCACAAGGACCTCGGTCTCGTGGTCGACCTCGGCGGCAAGGACGCGGTGTCCCGGCCGCTCGGCATCGAGCTGCACGGCATCCTCGCCCAGGCCGTGGCGCGCGGCTACCACTGGTCCGCGCTGCGCACCGGGGTCGCCAAGGCGCGGGTGCTGGTGAACTGGCTGCTGAACGCCGTCGCCGGTGACGACTTCGTCCGTACCGGCTTCCAGGCCCGCAAGCCCGCCCAGCTCAAGGACTTCGAGTACACCGACTCCTATCTGACGCCGGAACAGGTCCGCGAAGAGGTGCGGAAGGCCGAGGCGGAGGGCAAGGTGCGGGGGAAGGTGACCGGAGGCTGAACCGGGTGAGCCGGGTTGCCGGAGGCCGCCGTCCCGTCGCGGGGGCGGCGGCCTCCGGCGGCTCGGCCCGTGATCCAGGGGGCGGGCGCGCCGGACCCGTGTCCGCTGGCCGGCGGCGAGCTTGGCGGGGCGTCGTGACATCCTGGGTCGTAGATCATGGTCCGGCACGGGAGAGAGAGCGCGGCGGCGTGAAGGCAAGGGGACGGGCGCTTCTGGTACGGCTGTGGGACCGGCTCGCCGCGTCCGATCCGGGACTGCTGCGGCTGATCGCGGGCCTGCGCACGGTGGCCGCGATCGCCCTCACCCTGATCCTGCTGGCCTCGCTGCGCTTCCCGGTCCCCCAGCTGGTCGCGGGCGCGATGGCGGCGATGGCGGCGACCTTCGCCGTCCGGGAGACGGACCGCGGCAAGCAGGCCGTCACGGTGGCGCTGGCCCTGCCGGTGGCGCTGGCCGCGGTGTCGGCGGGGGCGGTACTGAACCAATGGCCGCTGGTCAGCGACATCTCCTTCCTGGTGATCATCTTCGCCGCCGTCTACGGGCGCCGGTTCGGCGACCGGGCCACCGGGCTCGGGCTGATCGGCTTCCAGGTCTACTTCCTGTCGCTGTTCGTACGGGCGACGCCGTCGATGCTCCCCTCGCTGTACATCGTGATCACGGTGGGGGTCGGGTGCAGCGCGTTCGCCCGGTTCGTGCTGATGCCGCAGACGGAGGCGGGCACGCTGGACCGGCTGCGGCGTGCCTTCCGGGCCCGGCTGGGGCAGTTGCTGGGCACGCAGATCGAGCTGCTGGACGCGAGCCCGGACGACGTGGACAAGGTCGTGGAGGACCTGCGCACGGGTACGGCCCGGTTGCACGAGACGGCGCTGATGATCCAGGGCCGGCTGGAGGGGGGCACCTCCGACGACGCGGTCGCCCGGCTGGTGCGGCGGCGTGTCGCGGACGCCGAGATCGCCGCGGAGCGGCTCGGCCTGATGTTGCTCACGGCGCGCAGCGCCCAGCGGACCGACACCCTGACCCTGCATCTGCCGGGCGCGCCGGTGCCGCCCGGCCGGATGCTGCCGGTGCGGGACCCCGCGACGGAGACCATGCGCCGGGACCTGGAGGCCCTGCGGCTGCTGGTGCTGCGCCCGGTGGGCGAGACGTCCGGGACGGCGCTGGCCCAGGTGCGCAACCGGCTGCTGGGCTACCGCGAGGAGGACAACCTGCCCGACGCGTCCCCGGCCGTGCAGGACGTGTTCCGCGGCATCGGTGAGGCGGCGCGCGCGGTGCTGGGTCTGCGGACCGCGCTGGACGGCCCGCAGGACGAGTCGGACGACACCCCGGCGACCAGCCGGTCCCGTGAGGAGCTGGACGCCGAGGACGCGGCGATCGAGGTCAGCGAGGAACCCGACGCGGAGACGCCCGAGGAGACCGGGCTCCGGCGTCCCACGACGCGGGCGGCCATCCAGGTGGCGGTGGGGGCGTCGCTCGCCATCATGGGCGGTGAGCTGCTGTCCCACCAGCGCTGGTACTGGGCGGTGCTGACCTGCTGGATCGTGTTCATCAACACCACCTCCACCGGGGAGATCCTGGTGAAGGGCGGCCGGCGGCTGCTCGGCACCGTCCTCGGGGTGGTCGCCGGAATCGGGCTGGCCGGTGCGGTGGGACACCACACGTGGACGGCGTTCGCGCTGGTGCTGGTGTTCGTGTTCGCGATGTTCTACACCGCCCCCCTGTCGTACACGCTGATGTCGTTCTTCGTGACGGCGGCGCTGGGGCTGCTCTACACCCTGCTGAACACGTACAGCACGTCGGTGCTGGTCCTGCGGGTGGAGGAGACGGCGCTGGGGGCGGCCTGCGGGGTGATCACGGCGGCGGTCGTACTGCCGGTGCGCACCGACCGGCGTACCAACGAGCTGCTGGTGAAGGTGCTGGACAAGCTGGCCGAGCTGACGCAGGCGGCCGTGGACCAGCTCAGCGGGCAGCCGCACACGGATCTGGTGGACCAGGCCCGCGAGCTGGACCAGGCGCTGGCCGATCTGCACGCCGCGGCCAAGCCGCTCACCCACCCGGTCACCCCCTTGCGCTCCCGCCGGGACACCGCGCGGTACGTGGTGGCGCTGCTGGAGACCTGCGCCTATCACGGGCGGTCGCTGGCGGCCACGGCGGAGCTGCTGCCCAGCAACCCGTCGATCGCGGCCGATCCCCGGCTGCGCGGGGTGTGCAGCCGGATCGTGCACAACATCGAGGCGATCGCCGACCACGTCCGCGACCCGCACTCGTCGGCCGAGCTGGAGACCGGTCCGAGCATCGCCTCCATGCTGGAACCCGGCACCCTGGCCACCCCTCGCTACGGCCGCGTCACCGACCGCGTCCTGCGGCACCTCCAGCGCCTGGACGAGGCGGTCTCCGGCCTCGCTCGCCCGCTGGGCGTCCCGGTGAAGGTGGAGGCGGCGAAGAAGTGACGGCCGCCTCTACCTCTTGAGCGGCCCGTCCGCGCGAGGGTCCTGGACCTCGGCCCTGACGCGGGCGCAGATGTGCTGCAGCAGGCGGGATACGTGCATCTGGGAGATGCCGAGGCGGGCGGCGATACGGCTCTGGGAGAGGTCCTCGAAGAAGCGCATGTAGAGGATGTCCCGGTCGCGTTCGGGCAGGCGGCTCAGGCTGCGCCGGGCGGCCTCGCGGTCGACGACGACGGAGTAGGCGGGGTCGGGGGCGCCGAGGCTGTCGGTGAGCGTGCCGCCCTCGCCGGCCGGTTCGGCGTCCAGCGAGAGGGTGCTGTAGCTCTCCAGCGCCTCCAGCCCGGTGGTGACCTCCGCCTCGGTGAGCCCGGTGTGCCCGGCGATGCCCGCCACGCTGGGGGCCTGGCTGCCGGGCCGCTCGGTGAGGTCGCGGCGGGCGACGCGGACCCGGTTGCGCAGCTCCTGCACCCGGCGCGGCACCCGCAGCGCCCAGGTGCGGTCCCGGAAGTGCCGCTTGACCTCGCCGGTGATGGTGGGCACGGCGTAGCTCTCGAAGGCGCCGCGTCCGGGGTCGAAGCGGTCGATGGCCTTGACCAGGCCGAGCGCGGCCACCTGGCGCAGGTCCTCCACGTTCTCGCCCCGGTCACGGAAGCGGCCGGCGATGCGGTGGGCCATGGGCAGCCAGGCGGTGGTGAGTTCGGCACGCAGGGCCTCGCGTCCGGGGCCGTCCGGCAGTGCGGCGAGGCGGGTGAAGAGACCGGCGGTGTCGGGCGCGTCGTCGTGGCTCCGCCGGGGCCGGGCGGCTTCGGCGGAAGGGGTGTTCGCGGGGTGGATCGGCATGAACGAGCGCTCCTGACGATGGCGGGTGCGCGGCCGGGAAGGGGCCGTGTTCAGCGCAGGGGCACGACGGCGGTGACGCACTTGCCGCCGCGCGGGAGTCCGGCCACTCGTACGTCACGGGCGAGGAGGCTCACGATGGGCCACCCCCGGCCGCCGGTGCGGCTCCGGTCGGTGTCCAGCCGGGCGGTGGTGTCCGGGAGTTCGTCGCTGCGGTCGCTCACCGAGAGCCGTACGCCGCGGGCGTCGACGTCGACCTCGAAGCGGGTGATGCCGCCGCCGTGCAGGATGGCGTTGGCGGTCAGCTCGGAAGCGACCAGCAGGGCGTCCTCGAGGGTCTCGTCGGCGCAGGTGAGCGCGCGGTCGCGACAGCGTTCGGTCACCGCGCGGCGTACATCTCTGCGGGCGTCGGCCGGCCGGTACGCCATGGTCCGGCGGCTCTGCCGAGGCACAGCCGGGGCAGTCGTCGCGTGCTGCTCGCACATGGTGTCGTCCCTCCCTGGCGTGGCGCCCGGTCTTTCCGGGTGTGCTGCCGGACGGCCGGGGTCTCTTCCTTGCGGCTCACCCCTCGCGGCGATGTCAAACACCGTCCGCCCGCGTGCCTTTACCGGGCTC
>NZ_MUNH01000582.1:0-709 GCF_002154615.1 Streptomyces recifensis | reverse complement strand
CCGGCGCCGCCCGCCCGCTGCACGGGTATGGCCGCCATGTCCATGCGGCCAGGGTGACAGACAGGCGGGGCGCATAAGCACCGAGTCACCGAAGTGAACGCTCGTGACGGTGAACTGTGTTACCGCCCGGCCAGAACACGCTCAATTCCGGTCATGGCCGAAAGAGAACCCACCGGGGCGGCCGAAAAACCACCCCGGCGGGTGCCGCTCACGCCTCGCGGGCCCCGTTGTACATCTCGTCGATCAGGCCCTTGTACTCCCGCTCGACCACCGGCCGCTTCAGCTTCAGGCTCGGCGTGATCTCGCCGTGCTCCACGTCGAGGTCGCGCGGCAGCAGCCGGAACTTCTTGATGGTCTGCCAGCGCTGCAGCCCCTCGTTGAGCTGCTTCACGAACCCGTCGACCAGCTCGACGGTCTGCGGCGCGGCCACCACCTCGGCGTACGACTTGCCCTCCAGGCCGTTCTCGGCGGCCCACTGGAGGATCGCGGGCTCGTCGAGCGCGATGAGGGCGGTGCAGTAGTTCCGGTCGGCGCCGTGCACCAGGATGTTGGAGACATAGGGGCAGACCGCCTTGAACTGGCCCTCGACCTCGGCGGGCGCCACGTACTTGCCGCCCGAGGTCTTGATGAGGTCCTTCTTGCGGTCGGTGATGCGCAGATAGCCGTCGGCGGACAGCTCGCCGATGTCGCCGGTGTGGAACCAGCCGTC
>NZ_MUNH01000581.1:0-7678 GCF_002154615.1 Streptomyces recifensis | reverse complement strand
GGGCCGGTACCGGCCCCGGTCGCGCACGCCGCGACGCAGGCGGCCGCCGACTGGTCGGCCCCGCTTTCGACGCAGGGCCGGTACATCGTGGACAGCCGGGGCAACCGGTTCCGGCTGAGGGCCGCCAACTGGGACGGCGCGCAGGGTTCCTACAACGGCAGCGGCAGCGTGGACGACCCGGCCAGTCACCACGCGGGCCAGAACGCGCACGACATCCCGCTCGGCCTCGACCGGGTCCCGATCGCCCGACTGCTCTCCGACTTCAGGGAGCTGGGCGTCAACACCATCCGGCTGCCGTTCTCCAACGAGCTGGTCCACCGCACCACACCCGTACCGGACGCGGCGGTCACGGCCAATCCGCAGTTGCGGGGCAAGACCCCGCTTCAGGTGTACGACGCCGTCGTGGACGCGCTCAGCCAGGCCGGGTTCGCCGTCATCCTGAACAACCACACCAACACCTCCCGCTGGTGCTGCGGCATCGACGGCAACGAACGCTGGAACAGCAGCCAGTCCACTGAGCAGTGGGCGGACGACTGGGTGTTCATGGCCCGCCGCTACGCCTTGGTGCCCGGCGTCGTCGGTGCCGACCTGTACAACGAGGTCCGCCGGGACATCCTGGACGACCCCAACTGGGGCCTGGGAGACGCCCACGACTGGTACGCGGCGGCCCAGACGGCCGGCGACCGCATTCTCACCGAGGCCAACCCCGCACTGCTCATCGTGATCGAGGGCATCAACTGGACCGGCGTCCCGGTCGACGGACTCCCGCACGGACGGCCGCAGTTGACCCCGGCCCGCACCCTCTCCCACACCCTGGTCGACTCCCACAAGCTGGTCTACTCGGCCCACTTCTACGGCTACACCGGCCCCCGGCACAGCGGCGCCACCGGGATCGGCGAGACGCATGACGCCCGCTACCAGGACCTGTCCCGCGACGAGTTGAACGCGGCGCTCACCGACGAGGCGTTCTTCGTGGAGGAGTCCGGCCGCCACTACACCGCGCCGGTGTGGATCAGCGAGTTCGGCGCCGGGGCCGGGGAGACCAACCCGGCGACCCGCGCCTGGTTCGGCAACATCACCGAATACTTCACCGACCACGACGCCGACTTCGCGTACTGGCCGCTGGTCGGCTTCGACGGCCACGACGACTGGGCGCTGCTCCGCTACGACGAGGGCGGCCGCCGCTCCGGGCTCCTGGACTCCGGCGACTGGCGGGCCCCGGCCTGGCGGCACCTGATGGACACACCGGGGAGGACCGGGCCCGTCCCGACGGCCGCCGTGTGGAAGATGCTGAACACCGACCACGGGGACGCGGTGGAGTCGCTGCGGGTGCGGAACACCGGCGACTGGGACTCGGGCGCGTACAAGGCGGCCTGCCCGGACGGGCTGCGGCTGACCGGTCTGAGCCACACGGGCGGGCGCGGGCTGTGCACGGACGCGGGGACCGCCGGGCTGCGCGCGGCGGACGGGGCGCAGAGCGTCGTCAGGGACGAGCGGTTCGTCTCCGGCGGCGACTGGGCGTCCGGGTACACCAAGCTGCAGTGCCCCTCCGGCGCGTTCCTGATCGGCTACAGCCTGCGCGGCGAGCGGGTGTCGGCGGCCCTGTGCGCACCGGGCCGGCCGGCGCTCGGGGGCAGCGGGCGGACGGTGTGGTTCGACCGCTCGGACAACCGGCCCCCGGACGGCGCGGGCGGCGAGTTCGCCGAAGGCGCGTACAAGGGCCAGTGCGGGGTGAACGAGTACGCGGCCGGGATCGCCTTCACCACCCGCCTCGGGGCCCGGCAGGGCCCGGCGGCACTGCTGTGCCGGACCCTGCCGTAGCGGGGACTCAGCCGGGGTCGGTGACTTCGAAGGAGAGGTCGTTGTCCACCGTGTAGTAGGGGCGGACGAGTTGGCCGCCGTCGGGCGCGGCCGCGTACACGAAGGAGTGTTTGCGGTCCGCCACGTCGTCCAGGACGCGGCCCACCCGGACGGGGGCCGCGTCGGGGGTGGGCAGGACGTGCACGTCCCAGTAGCGGACGGCCACGCCCGTGAGGTCCGCGTGGTCGACGGTGAACCGGAAGCCCCGGCCGTCCGCGCCGACGCTCGCCCTCAGGGTGCGCTCCTCGCGGCTGCGGCGCCCGCGCAGCCGTACGACGGCGTCCTCGCCCAGCTCCGTGCCGTGCAGGCGCGCGGTGACGGCGGTGGCCCTGTCGCCGACCTCGATCGGCCCGGCCTCCGCGTGCGCGGGACGCAGCCAGGCCCGTACGGCGAGGAAGCCGTCCAGCGCCCGGTACGGTATGCGGACCGCCACCGGGGACGGCCGGTCGATACGGGCGCCGTCGACGAGGACCCGCAGATCCAGCGGGCCGGAGGCCAACTGCTGCGGCTCGGCGTCCGGTTCGCGCACCAGGAAGGCG
This sequence comes from Streptomyces recifensis, assembly GCF_002154615.1. Taxonomy (NCBI): domain Bacteria; kingdom Bacillati; phylum Actinomycetota; class Actinomycetes; order Kitasatosporales; family Streptomycetaceae; genus Streptomyces; species Streptomyces recifensis. The sequence goes on along the minus strand of NZ_MUNH01000581.1, from coordinate 5,279 downwards.
TCCCAGCGGCCCTCCTCCAGGGCGGGCAGCGGCTCCAGCACGGCGAGGGCCCGCCCGTCGCCCGCGTCCTCCAGCGGGAGCCGGCGTGCGGCGGGGTCGGGGACGCCCTTGCGGGACCTGGCCTTCAGGAGCAGGTGCGCGGAGTCGGGCGCGGGGAGGGGGAGGCCGAAGGTGAGGCGGCCGTCGGCGTCCGCCACGCAGGTCACCCGGAGCACGGGGTTCATCGTCGCCACCCCCGCACGGTGCGCACCGCACTGGCGGCGGCCGTGTGGGCCAGGTCGTGGGCACTCTGCTGGGCGGCCGTCAGCCGACGGCGCCCGGCACCTGGTTCGCCGGGCGGCCGCCGACCCGCCCGTTTGGCGGCGAGCGCGTGGGCCAGCAGGTGTTCGGCGCGGGCCACCACGACCTCGGGGGCGTAGCGGCGGGCGTTCTCCAGGGCCGACTTGCCCATGGTGCGCCGCCGTTCATCGTCGCGGACCAGGTCCAGCAGGGCCGCGCCGAAGGCGTCCGGGTCACCGACCGGCACGAGCCGTCCGTCGGCACCGTCCCGGATGATCTCGCGGGGCCCGTGCGCGCAGTCGGTGCTGACGACGGGCAGCCCGCAGCGCATCGCCTCGACGATGGTCATGCCGAAGGGCTCGAAGGTGGAGGACGCGGCGGCGATGGACGCCTTGACCCATTCGGACTCCATCGGCACGGCGGCGCCCATCAGGAAGGCGTGGTCGCTGAGCCCGAGCCGCTGGATGAGGGCACGCAGCCGGTCGCGTTCCTCTCCCCTGCCGTAGATGCGCAGCCGCCAGTCGGGGTGGGCGGCCGCGACGTGCGCGAAGGCGCGGATCAGGGTGTCGTAGTCCTTCATCGGGACGAGCCGGCCCGCGGCGACGATCAGCCGGGAGTCGCCGCCGGCGGGCGGCAGTTCGGGGTCGGGGACGCTGTTGGGGAGGGCTTCCACACGGACGCCGGGCAGCCAGGTGCCGCGCCGGTAGGCGCGGGCGTCGGCGTCGGTGACGGTGGTGATCAGGTCGAGGTCCCGGTAGGCGCGGCGCAGTACGGTGCGCAGCCGGCGCGAGTGGTGGTCCCAGGTGAGGTGTTCCTGGCCGACGCGCAGGACGCGGTCCGGTGCCTGGCGGGCGAGGTGGACGTTGAGGCCGGGCCGGGTGCCGATGACGACCTCGGCGTCGGTACCGGCGAGGTGGGCGGCGATCCGCTCGTCGGTCAGCCTGCTGTACTCGCGGTGGCGCCCCTCGGCGGCCGGGAAGACCCGCGCGGGTTCGCGGTGCGCCGGGTGGTCCTGCTCCTCGCGCAGGTCGACCAGGGGCCGCAGCCGGACGCGGGGGTCCAGGGTGAGCGGGGGGCGTTCGCGGCTGCGCAGTACGGACACGATCTCCACGTCGTGCCGTCCGGCGAGCGCCCCGGCCAGGTTGAAGGTGGTGGTGATCGTCCCTCCGATCGCGTACGCGTTGTGGAGCAGGAAAGAGATCTTCATGCCGGTCCAGACCTTGTCGACACGGGCGCGGTTGCCAGACGTTACCGCTTCGTGTCCTCGGGGCCCGGTGCGGGGGCCAGCACTGCCAGGTCGGCGGGGCGGACCCGGACGGTGACGGGGAGGGTGGCCTCCACCTCGCCGTCGGCCCCGTACGGCACGGGCCGGTCGGCCTCGATGCGCAGCTCACGGCCGCGCAGCACCCGTACCTCGGGGCGGCGGAGGTGGGCGCCGGTCTTCAGCTCGTTCATCAGGGTGAAGAAGAGGCGGCGCGGGGCCTCGCGTATCAGCACGATGTCGAGGAGGCCGTCGTCGAGTTCGGCGGCGGGGGCGATGGCACGGCCGAAGCCGTAGTAGGGCGAGTTGGCGGCGACGACGGTGTAGCCGCGGTGGCGCTGTTCCTCGCCGTCGACGGTGATCCGGTAGTCCGCGGCACGCCAGGAGGCCACGGCGCGCAGGCCGCCCGCGTAGTAGGAGGCGGCGCCGCGCAGCAGGCGGGACTGGTTGGCGTACCGGTTGGCGAGGGCGTCGACCCCGGCGTAGACGCTGCCGAGGGCGACGGTGCGCTGGTGGACGGCGGACTCGATCTCGATGGTGTCGACGCGCCGGGGCTCGGCGCGCAGCAGGATCCCGGCGAGCGCCGCGGGGTCGGCGGGCAGGCGGAGGGCGCGGGCGAAGTCGTTGCCGCGTCCGGCGGGTACGAGCCCCAGCACGGCGCCGGTGCCGCTGAGCGCTCCCCCGATGCCGCCGGCCATGCCGTCGCCGCCGACGGCGAGGACGACCCGGCCGCTCTCCCCGGCGCGCAGGGCGGTCTCGCGGGCGTGGGCGAGGCTGTGGCTGTACTCGGTCTCCAGGGTGGCGCCGGCCTCGCGCAGGTGCCGGGCCACCTGGAGCAGCGTGGCGGCCCCGGTGGAGGCGCCCGCGGTCGGGTTGACCACGGCGGTGAACTCTCGCATCGGTGTGCCTCCGGGCGCGGTCAGTCGGTGGGGAGCAGGACGCCGGGGCTGAGCAGCCCGGCGGGGTCGAGCCGGGCCTTGACGGCACGCAGCGCGTCCACGGCGAGGGGCCCGGCCTCGCGTACGTACCAGTCGCGGTGGTCGGTGCCGACGCCGTGGTGGTGGGAGATGGTGCCGCCCGCCGCGAGCACGGCCTCGTTGGCCGCGTGCTTGGCGGGGGTCCAGTGGGTGACGGGGTCGTCGCCCTGGGCGCTGACGACGGTGAAGTAGAGGGAGGCGCCGTTCTCGTACACGTGGGAGATGTGGCACATCACCAGGGGCGGGGTGCCGGCGCCGGTGAGGGTGTCGGTGAGGGCGGTGCGTACGGCGGTGTACAGCTCGGGTATCCGGGACCAGAACGCGGCGGTCTCCAGGGTCTCGGCGAAGGCGCCGGCGTCGAGGAGGGCGTCGCGCAGGTAGGGCGCTGCGTATCGGCCGTGGGCCCAGCGTTCGCCGGGTTCGGTGCCGACGAGGGTGCCGCCGCACTCCCGCAGGACGGCGGCCGCCTCCTCGCGGCGCCGGGCGGTGTCGGCGGGGGTGCCCTCGTAGCCGGTGACGGCGAGGCAGCCGGTGCCGCCGTCGGCGAGGGCGGCACCGATGGCGTCGGGCTGGGCGAGGCCGACCAGGGTCTCCGTCTCGTCGGAGAGCCGGAGCACGGTGGGCCGGGGCCCGTCCTGGGCGAGCCGGCGCAGTGCGGCGGCGCCCTCGGCGAAGGTGGCGAACCGCCATCCCTCGTACAGGCGTTGCTCGGGCCGCGGCCGTACCCGGACGGTGACGGAGGTGATGACGCCGAAGGCGCCCTCGGAGCCGAGGACCAGCTGGCGGAGGTCGGGCCCGGCGGCGGAGCGCGGGGCGCGGCCCGTTTCGACGGTGCCCTCGGGGGTGGCGAGGGTCAGGCCGAGGACCATCTCGTCGAAGCGGCCGTACCCGGCGGACGCCTGGCCGCTGGAGCGGGCGGCGGCGAAGCCCCCGACGGTGGCCCACTCGAAGGACTGCGGGAAGTGGCCGAGGGTGAAGCCGTGCGGGGCGAGCAGGGCTTCGGCCTGCGGGCCGCGCAGGCCGGGCTGGAGGACGGCGGTGCGGGAGACCGGGTCGAGGTCGAGCAGGGCGTCCATCCGGCGCAGGTCGAGCGCGATGAACTCGCCGCGCTCGGGGGCGAGTCCGCCGACGACGCTGGTGCCGCCGCCGTACGGCACGACCGCCACCCGGTGCGCGGCGCAGGCCCGCAGCACGGCGAGCACCTCCTCGTGGGAGGCCGGCAGGACGACGGCCTGCGGTACGTCGGTGAGGTCGCCCGCGCGGATGCGCAGCAGGTCGGGGGTGGACTTGCCCCGGATGTGCCGGACGCGGCTCTCGGTGTCGGTGCGGACGTGGTCCGCCGAGCCCACCGCGTCGGCGAGGTCCTTCAGGGCAGCCGACGCGAGCGTGGGCTCCGACGGCTCAAGGTCGTTCAGCGCGACGGGCGTCGACGGGCTCGGGCGGACGCCGAGCAGGTCGTGCAGGAGCCCGGCCACCGCGTCGGGCAGGGGGGCCGCCTTCGCCGGGTCGCCCCAGCCGTTCCACAGCATGTCCATCGGACGGTCGTCCTCACCACGTCGGTTCGGTGTGTGCGGCGCCATCTCCCCCCGGCCGCCGGGGCGTTACACTGTTACACATGACGTCCATCCGTCACAACCGTTCGGACGCCGACACCGTGCTCGACGCGGTGCGCGACTGCGTCCTGGCCGTAGGTGTCCGCCGCACCACGCTCGCCGACGTGGCCCGCCGCGCCGGGGTCTCCCGGATGACCCTCTACCGGCGCTGGCCCGATCTGCGCACGCTGGTGGGCGACTTGATGACCCGCGAGTGGCTCGCCGTGGCCACCCGCGCGATGCCCGGCGCGTCCGAGGGCCCGCACACCCGCGCCCGGCTCGTGACCGGACTGGTCGCGGGCGTCACCGAGTTCCGGGACCACCCCCTGTTCCACAAGATCCTGGACGTCGACCCCGAGCTGCTGCTCCCCTACGTCCTCGACCGGCGCGGCGCCACCCAGGAAGCCCTGCTGGCGCTCCTGACCGACGCGCTGCGCGAGGGCCACGCCGACGGCTCGGTGCGTGTGACGCACCCCGAACGCCAGGCCCGCGCCCTGCTGTTGCTGGTGCAGTCCTTCGCGCTGTCGCTGCGCACCATGACCGACGAGGACGACGCCGAGCTGGACGCCGCCGCCTTCCTGGGCGAGCTGCGCACCCTTCTGGAGAGGACCCTCACCCCATGAGCAACCGCGACCGCGCCGACCGTACGGCGGCACCGGGTTCGTCGCTCGACGCCGCCCGCCGCACCCGCGAGCTGGCCAGGGCGGCCGGGGGCGGCACGGCCGACCTGCTGGTGGTGGGCCTCGGCGCGACGGGGGCGGGCGTCGCCCTGGACGCGGCGGCGCGCGGTCTGGACGTGGTCGCCGTCGACGCCCACGACCTGGCCTTCGGCACCTCCCGCTGGAGTTCCAAGCTGATCCACGGCGGCCTGCGCTATCTGGCGGCCGGGCAGTTCGACGTGGCCCACGAGAGCGCGGTCGAGCGGGGGGTGCTGATGACGCGTACGGCACCGCACCTGGTGACCGCGCAGCCCTTCGTCCTGCCGCTGACCCCGCTGGTGTCGCGGGCCCAGGCGTCGCTGGCGTGGGCGGGCTTCCGGGCCGGCGACATGCTGCGGAGGGCCGCCCGCACCCCGCGCGGGGTACTGCCGGTACCGCGCCGGCTGACGGCGGCGGAGGCCCGGCACCTGGCGCCCTCGGTGCGCGCGAGCGGGCTGCGCGGTCACCAGGT
>NZ_MUNH01000580.1:0-14465 GCF_002154615.1 Streptomyces recifensis | reverse complement strand
GATCGACGCCGTACGCCGGATCGCCCATGTGGACGGCCGTGAACTCGACCTGACCTACCTGGAGTTCGAGTTGCTCGCCCATCTGGTGGCGCACCCGCACCGGGTGCACACCCGCGACCAACTGGTCACCACGGTCTGGGGCTACGGGCATGTCGGCGACGGCCGTACCGTCGACGTGCACATCGCCCGGCTGCGCCGGAAGCTGGGCGCCCAGTACCGGCACGCCATCCAGACCGTGCGCCGGGTCGGCTACAAGTACACGCCCCCGTCAGCCGGTTGAGCCGATCTGCTCTGAGCGGACGCGCGTGCCGCCCGCGTCCGCTCCGGGCATGATCCCCGGCATGAAGCTACTCGTGCTGGGCGGAACCGAGTTCGTGGGCCGGGCCGTGGTGGAGGCCGCGCTGGAGCGGGGCTGGGAGGTGACCGCGTTCAACCGCGGCAACCGCCAGCCCCCGCCGGACGTACGGTCGTTGCACGGTGACCGCACCTCCCCCGAGGGTCTGGCCGCGCTCACCGCCGACGACACCCGGTGGGACGCCGTCGTGGACACCTGGACGGGCGCGCCGAAGACCGTGCTGGACACGGCCCGCCTCCTGAAGGACCGCGTCGAGCGGTACGCCTACATATCCACCCGCTCCGTCTACACCTGGCCCTGGCCCACCCTGGGCGGCCTCGCCGAGGAGGGCCCCCTGGTGGAGGGCGCCGCCGACGCGGACGCCACCGACTACGCGGCCGACAAGCGGGGCGGCGAGCTGGCCGTCCTGGACGCCTTCGGCCCCGACCGCGCCCTGCTGGTCCGGGCGGGCCTGATTCTCGGCCCGTACGAGAACGTCGGCCGGCTCCCCTACTGGCTGAACCGGATCGCGCGCGGCGGCGAGGTGCTGGCACCGGGCCCGCGCGACATGCCGATCCAGTACATCGACGCCCGCGACCTGGCCGCCTGGCTGCTGAGCGCGCTGGACAAGGGTCTGAACGGGCCGTACGACCTGGCGAGCGCGCCGGGTCACACCACCATGGGCGAGCTGCTGGAGCGCTGCCGGGAGGTCACCGGCTCGACCGCCGAGCTGCGCTGGACCGACCCCGCGACGATCCTCGCGGCCGGGATCGAGCCGTGGACCGAGCTGCCCGTCTGGGCGCCGCCGGACGGCGAGCTGTCCTGTGTGCACCGGGGGGACGTCGCGCGGGCGCTGGCCACCGGGCTGCACTGCCGGCCGGTGGACGAGACGGTCGCCGACACCTGGCGCTGGCTCACCTCGATCGGCGGGCAGGTGCCCGAACGGCCGGGCCGCAAGGCGCCGGGCGTCGATCCGCAGAAGGAGGTGGCCGCACTGGCGGCGAATTCCAACTCCCGCAGTTCAGAAGGCATTTCACCCGCCGAACGCGGGTAGACCTGAGAAATATTTGTGAGACCGGTGAACACCTCTGGGGCGGCGTGCGTATGGAAGGGCGCCGCTTCACTCCTGTCGGGCGCCTCGAAGCTGCCCCGCAAGGAAGTCAGAGGAGTTCCATGGGACGCAACATACGTAAACGCCGCTCGCCGCTGGCCGTGAAGGTCACCGCCGCATCGGCGGCCCTAGCGCTCGGCGGGGGCGGGCTGATCTGGGCGAACTTCTACGCCTCGGCTCACGAGTCGAACGACGCGTGGGGAGGCAATCGCACCAAGGCCACGGCCGCGCAGGTCGCCACGATCTCCTGCCCGGACGTCGGCCAGAAGCTGACCAACGTGCCGGACAAGGCCCGTACCGACGTCGCCGGTGAACTGTCCAACCTGGACCGGCAGATCACCGAGGCGTACCAGCGCCTGGCGACCACGCGGGACGCGCAGACCCGGGACGCGAGCTTCGTCCAGAACAGCATTCTCCAGCCGCTCAAGGAGCGCCGCCAGAACATCCTGGACCGGATCAAGCTGGAGATCACCCGCGTGGGCGGCACCGCCCCGGGTGACCTGGACACGCTGGCCAACTGCACCGGCACCCCGGCCGACCAGACCAACGCCGGCGGCCAGCAGGGCGGCCAGAACGGCGGTCAGCAGCAGGGCGGTGGCCAGCAGCAGGGCGGCCAGCAGCAGGGCGGCGGTCAGAACAACGGCGGCCAGCAGCAGGGTGGCGGTCAGCAGCAGGGCGGCGGCCAGAACAACGGCGGTCAGCAGGGCGGCGCCATCGGCGGCCAGGCCGGCAACGGCCCCGTCGCGGCCGACTTCGTCGACATCACCAAGGCCCAGCCGAACGTGCAGGCCAAGCCGCGCCAGGCCCGCAACGCCTCGCGGGGCACCTTCACCACGCGCTGCGGTGTGAACACCAACAAGAACCACAACACCGACAACGTCATCGTGGCGCCCGGTGTGAAGAACGGCGCGCACCACCTCCACGACTACGTCGGCAACCAGAAGATCGACGCGTTCGCCAGCAACAACACGTTCCTCCAGGGCGGTTCGAGCTGCCAGAACAAGAACGACCTGTCGTCGTACTACTGGCCCGTCGTCCGTGTCCAGGACGGTTCGCAGGACTTCGACCAGAACAACGACGGCGGCGGCAAGGAGGGCAACGTCGGCAAGATCCTGACGCCGGTCCAGGCGCAGATCAAGTACGTCGGCAGCCCCACCGGCAAGGTCGTGGCGATGCCGCAGTTCCTGCGGATCATCACCGGTGACGCGAAGACCACCACCAACGGTCTGGCCAACGCCAACGCGCACTGGAGCTGCACCGGGTTCGAGAACAAGGTCCAGCTCACCGAGCAGTACCCGATCTGCCCCCAGGGCAGCAAGGTCGTGCGATCCTTCGCCTTCCAGAGCTGCTGGGACGGCCAGAACGCCGACAGCGCCAACCACCGCACCCACGTGGCGTTCGCCGACGCCAACGGCAACTGCCAGAACGGCTTCAAGGCCATTCCGCAGCTCACCATGCGGCTGGTGTACGACATCACGCCGCCGACCATCGAGAACGGCCAGGTGAAGAACGCCTACGCGGTGGACGGTTTCCCGGAGCAGCTCCACAAGCCCTCCACCGACCACGACGACTTCATCGCCATCACGAAGAACGGTCTCGCGAACAAGATCGCCAACTGTGTGAACCGCGGCCAGAACTGCTCGTGATCCACGGCAGGTGATCCACAGCTCGTGATCCTCCGAAGACCCCCCCTCCTCAGGGGATCACGACAGAAGGCCGGTGACGGGAAGCTTCCCGTCACCGGCCTTCGCCGTGTGCGCACCGCGTCAGCCGGAGTGCTCAGCCCCGTGCCCGCTGTGGTCGGTGCCCACCTCGACCTCGCCGCCGAGCGTGCCGCGCAGGGCGTTGACCACACCGTCGTCGCCCACCGCGACCCACTTGCGGCCGACGAGGTAGTGACCGCCGTAGTCCTTGGCGTCGTTGATCCACTCGCGCTGGCCCCGGTCGGTGGCGAAGGTGGCCAGGACGAATTTTCCGTCGGCGTTCTTGCAGAGCGCCTGGCGGATCTCGTCGGCGTCGGTCTGCATGTCCGGGCGGCACTTCACCTCGGCGGCCAGGCTCTCCAGGCTGCCGGTCGCGGTGGCCGGCACCTTCGCGGTGTCGTCCTGGTCCGCGCCGCAGCCCGCCAGCGTCAGCACCACGGCGCCCACGAGCACCGCGCTGGTCATCCTCATCCGTTCCTCCGGTCCTGGTGGGATCGGGCATCCCGCACCCGAGCCCTCGCAACGGGTACGGCTGCGAGGCCGGACATGCTCAAATCCCTTGATCGGTACGCCCGGTGCCTGCCAGAGTGGTCCGATGGACCAAGACTGGGAAGAGCGCGTGGCGGCCGCCTGGGCCGCCTTGGACACCTGGCCCGAGGACGACGCGGCGGGTTTCCGTGCCGTGATCGACAAGCTGGCCGACGAGTTGCCCGAGGACCACCCGCTGGGCCTGTTCGAGCGGGCCTGCGCCTTCGACTCGACCGGTCACTCGGCCGAGGCGGTGGGACTGTACCGCGCGGCCCTGGACAACGGCCTGACGGAGGCGAACCCGTACAAGGCCCGCCGGACGAAGATCCAGCTGGCCAGCTCGCTCCGCAACACCGGTCACGCGGAGGAGGGTGTCGCCCTGCTCACCCCCGAACTGGACGCGCACTCGGACGAGTTGAACGACGCGGTACGGGCCTGTCTGGCGCTGTGCCTGTCCAGCCTGGGCCGGGACCGCGAGGGACTCTCGCTGGTGCTCGGCGCGCTGGCCCCCCATCTCCCGCGCTACCAGCGGTCGATGGCGAACTACGCCCGCCTGCTGACCGAACCGGCCTGATCCGGGCCGCACATCACCCGTGCGGCGGTGACCTACGGCCGTCTCGCTCGTTCTCCCCGATGTGCAGTCACAGGATGTAGCCCAGCGTCACGCACCCGCCTCCTCCCGGAACCAGGACCCGGCCGTCGACGTCGGCCGGGCCGAGGCCGCGCTCGTCGAGCACTACCCCCGGCTGGTCCGGCTCGCCTACCTGGTGCTCCCGCCCACTCTCGGCCGGGGGCGCCGGGTCCTGACCGCACACGCCCTCGCCCAGCGCGCCCTCCCGCGCGGCCGCAAGCAGCGCGCCCTGATCCCGGCCCAGTCGGCCGGCCGCGACGGCGACCCCGGCTACGACTTCGTCCGGCTGCGGGTGCTGCGCAGCGCATTGGAGGCGTCCGAGCCGCGCAAGGGGCTCCCCAAGCTGTCCCAACTCCCGGCTCCGCTTCCCCAGGTGTGGGGCCTGAGGCTCTTCCCGCACTCCGGCGGCGCCGACGAACTCGCCCTGGACCAGAAGCTGTCGGCCCTCTCCGGCCCGGCTCGCGCCGCCTACGTCCTGCGCGGCCTGGAGGGGCTGGCGGACGACGACGTACGCAAGATCCTCAAGGCCGCCGGGGTCACCCGTACCGAGTCCGCGCTGGCCGGGGCGAACGGGGTGCCCGCGCAGTACGCGCTGCTCGCCTCCCCCGAGTTCGACGCCTGCTCGCTCCAGGCCCGGCCCACCGATCTGATGCGCCGCCGCCAGCACACCAAGGCGGCGGTGGCCGCGGCCGCCGCGCTCGCGGTGGCCTGCGTGCTGGTCGCGCTGCCCGGCGGCGGCTGGGGCCCGGACGGCGCCGCGGCCCCCTCGTACGCGGAGAACCCGGCCGCGGTGGCCGCGCTCGACCCCGCCAAGGTGCAGCGGGTGGCCCCGGCCGCGTGGCGGACCTCGGCCCGCACCGACTTCTCCGTCTGGCCGGCGCGCGGCCCGCTCACCGGCGACGACGGCCTGCTGCGCCGGGCACTGACGGTCTGGGCCCGCCCCGGCGCCACGGTCCGCGTCTCGGCCACCCCCGGCACCTTCACCGGCGGCCCCGCCGGCCCGCCCCAGCTGCTGTACGCGGGCGACGTGGACGCGGCCCGCGTGGTGATTCTCTACGACGGTCTGCGCATCGCCCGCTACGCCGAGCCGAGGGACGGCACCGAGGGCGCGGCCCTCGACTTCGCCCGCGTGGACGGCGCGACCGGCGCCGAGGCGAGCGCGCTGGTGCTCGGCCGCTCCGACGGCAACGTCCGCTACCTGACCGCACCGTGGGTGAAGAAGGCCGCCGGACGGGACCTGACCAAGCCGGAGTCGGCGCCGACCGCGCTCACCCTGACCGACGGGGTCACCTCCCCGCTGGCCAGTCCGGCGCTGCGGGCGGGTGACTGCACCTCGTGGACCGTGCTCCAGCTGACGGACGGCTCGGGCGCCCAGCTCTCCAGCGACCTGGGCGAGCTGGTGCCGGCCCACCTCACCGCGGGCCGGCCGGGGTCGGCCCGAGAGGCGACCGGGGCCGAAGGGCTGCGCGCCTGGGCGCCCTTCGCCTGCTCGCTGGCGGCGGAGCGGGCGGCCGGGGTGCGGGGGGTGAACGCGTGGGCGTTCGCCGAGCAGCCGCTGCCGGACGCGAGCGGTGCCGGGCAATGGGTGTGCACGCGGGCCGAGACCTGGCGCGGTGACGGCACGGCCGCGCTGGCCCAGTTCCGTACGCCGGGCGGTCCGGCCGGGGCGGTGGTGGCCAAGGGCACCGACACCACGGCGTGCGGCCCGCGCGATCCGCACGTGCTGGCCGGGGTGCTGTGGAAGTCGAGCGGCGGCCACTGGTATCTGCTGGCTGCGGGCAGCCGGGGCGTGACCTCGATCCGGTCCTCGGGCGGGGTGACCGCGTCCGGGCAGGGCCCGTTGCTGGTGGCGAAGGCGGAGCGGGGCGCCCAGGCGCAGTTGGCGGGCACGCTGGAGGGCGGCCGGAAGATCAGCGGGCTGCACTGACCGGCGCTGCTGACAGTTTGCCCAACAAGGCCGTGCACAGGGGTTCTCAGGAGCAGTACCCGTCAGTACATTGACGCCATGTCTAACAAGCAGGCCCGGCCGGTGCAGGCCGAGCGCATCCCGCTGAAGGCGCGCAAGGTGTCCTTCGCCTGGGAGGACACCCCGCTGCACTGGGTGCCGGGCGACCCCTTCACCACGCACACCATCAATGTGCTGCATCTGCTGCTGCCCGCCGGTGAACGGTGGTTCGTCCACGTCTACCAGCAGGCGCTGCCGCTGATCCGGGACGACCGGCTGCGGGAAGACGTGATCGGGTTCATCGGCCAGGAGGCGATGCACTCCCAGGCCCACGACGAGGTGCTGCCGCATCTGCGCGAGCAGGGGCTCGACCCGACGCCGTACACCGCCCAGGTCGACTGGTTCTTCGAGAAGCTGCTCGGGGACCGCACCCTGCCGCCGGGCCGGGCGCGCCGCTGGTGGCTGCTGGAGCGGATCGCGCTGATCGCGGCGATCGAGCACTACACCGCGTTCCTCGGCGACTGGGTGCTCAACGCGGCCGAGCTGGACCGGCGGGGTGCCGATCCGACCATGCTGGACCTGCTGCGCTGGCACGGCGCGGAGGAGGTCGAGCACCGCTCGGTCGCCTTCGACCTCTTCGTGCACGTGGACGGCGACTACCGGCGCCGGGTGCGGACCTGGGCGCTGGCCTTCGCGGCGCTGATGTTCCTGTGGCAGCGCGGGGCCCGCTTCTTCATGGCGCACGATCCGACGCTGGTGGACGGCAAGGCGTCGTTCCGCGCGTTCTACCGGAGCGGCCGCCGGGGGACGCTGCCCGCGACGGGCGCGCTGCTGAAGTCGGTCCCGCGCTATCTCAGCCGGGCCTACCACCCGTCCCAGGAGGGCTCGACCGCGCAGGCGGTGGCCTACCTGGCCTCGTCCCCGGCGGCGCTGGCCGCACGGAAGGCGGAGCACGATGCCTGAGCAGACCACCCGGTCCGTCGCGGCCGCCGCGCTCCTGGTGGGCGCCGGGCTGCTGACCCGGCGGGCGCTGCGCCGCCGGGTCGGCCGATCGCCGCTGTGGCCGATGCCGGCGCTGGACCCGCCGGTCTCCGGCCGCCCCCGCACGCGGGCGCTGCGGCTGCTGCTGACCGGGCACGAGCGCATCGCGGACGGCGTGGTGCGGCTCCGTCTGGAGGGCGGCGGCCTGCCCGCCTGGGAGCCGGGCGCGCATCTGGACCTGGTGCTGCCCTCGGGGCTGGTGCGCCAGTACTCGCTGTGCGGGGACCCGGCCGACTCCTCGGCGTACGAGGTGGCCGCGCGGCTGGTCGAGGACGGCCGGGGCGGCTCGCGGGAGGTGCACGAGCGGCTCACCGAGGGGATGGAGCTGGAGGTGCGCGGCCCGCGCAACCGGTTCCCGCTGGTGGCGGCGCCCGCGTACGTCTTCGTGGCCGGCGGCATCGGGATCACCCCGGTCCTGCCGATGCTGCGGGCCCTGCCGGAGGACGTGGACGTTCGGCTGCTGTACTGCGGGCGTACGCGGGCCTCGATGCCGTTCCTGAAGGAGGCGGCGGCGCTGGTCGGGGACGGGTGCACGGTGGTGGCGGAGGACGAGGACGGCCGCCCCGACCTCGCCGCGCTGCTGACCGGGCTGCCCGAGGGCGCGGTCGTGTACTGCTGTGGCCCGGAGGGCCTGATGGCGGCGGTGGAGGCGGCGCTGCCCGGGGGGACCGCGCTGCACCTGGAGCGGTTCGCCCCGCGCGTGACGGGCGGCGCCGACACCGCGTTCGAGGTGGAACTGCGGCGCAGCGGGAAGACGTTGACCGTCCCGGCCGACTCGACCGTGCTGGCGGCGGTGCGCCGGGAGCTGCCGGACACCCTCTACTCCTGTGAGCAGGGTTTCTGCGGGACCTGCCAACAGCGGGTGCTGGAGGGCGAGGTGGACCACCGGGACGAGCTGCTGACGGACGGGGAGCGCGACGACTCGATGCTGATCTGCGTGTCCCGCGCCCGGGGTGAGCGGCTGGTGCTGGACATGTGAGCACGGGCCGGGCGGAACGGGACGGTCCAAGTGTCGTTGCCGGTCGGTAAGGTTGAACCCATGGTTACCGGGGTTCGCCGCAGGATGGGCGTCGAGGAGCGGCGGCAGCAGTTGATCAAGGTCGCGCTCGACCTGTTCAGCCGGCGCTCGCCCGACGAGGTCTCGATCGACGAGATAGCGTCCGCCGCGGGCATCTCCCGCCCGCTGGTCTACCACTACTTCCCCGGCAAGATGAGCCTGTACGAGGCCGCGCTGACGCGGGCGGCGGAGGATCTGGCGGGCCGCTTCGAGGAGCCGCACGAGGGCCCGCTCGGCGCCCGGCTGCTCCGCGTGATGGGCCGCTTCTTCGACTTCGTGGACGAGCACGGGCCGGGCTTCTCCGCCCTGATGCGGGGCGGCCCGGCGGTCGGCTCCTCGGCCACCAACGCCCTCATCGACTCCGTGCGCCAGGCGTCCTACGAGCAGATCCTGTCCCATCTGGGGATCACCGAGGCGCCCGCCCGCCTGGAGCTGGTGGTGCGCTCATGGATCTCGCTGGTGGAGTCGACGGCGCTGATCTGGCTGGAGGGCCGCCGGGTGCCGCGCGAGGAGCTGGAACGCCAGCTCGTGCACGACTTCGCCGCCCTGGTCGCGGTCAGCGCCGCCTACGACCCCGAGATGGCCTCCGTGGTGCGCACGTTCGTACGGAACGAGCCGGGCGACGGTCCCTTCGCGGAACTCGCCGCCCGGCTGATCTCCCTGGCGTCCTGATCCGTTACCGGGTGAACACCGCCACGGTCCGCGCCGGGACCGTGAAGGTGCCCGAACCGGACGCGTAGGAGGCCGACTTGACCACGTCGTCCGAGCCGGCCGCCTGGACGGGGTGCAGGCGGTAGTCCGTGCCCGCGAGGGCGCCGATCCGCTGCTCCTGCCGCTCGGGCGTGGCGTTGAAGACCACGACCAGGCCGCCCAGGCGCATGGTGATCACGCCGGGGGTCTCGTCCTTGCCGGAGAGCGGGAAGGAGAGCCGGTCCTGCACCTGGGCGGTGGTGGCGAGGGAGAAGGCGTCCTCGCCGGTGCGGATGCGCAGCAGGTCGCGGTAGGCGGCCGAGGCGCCGGTGATCTGCGGGCAGCCGACCTCGACCGTGCTCAGCAGGGGCTTGGCGTACGGCCACTTGGACTCGTTGTCGGCCGCCGGGGGCAGCCCGCGTCCGAAGCCGTTGCCGTCGGCGCAGTTCCAGTGGATGGCGTTGAACCAGTCGCCGCTGTCGAAGGAGTTGCGGTCCAGTGACTTGGAGCGCAGCAGGTCGGTGCCCGCCTGGGACAGGGCCGGACCCTGGGAGAGCGCGGCCGTGGCCATCGCCAGCACCTGCATACGGGCCCGGTCGGACGCGCTCGTCCCGACCGGCAGCTTGAAGGCCAGGGCGTCGAACAGCGACTCGTTGTCGTGGGCGTCGGCGTAGGCGAGGGCGTCGCCGGGGGCCGCCGCGTATCCGGCGGGCGAGCCGTTGTAGTCGACCCCGGCGCCGGTGACCTCCTTGCCGTCGTTGTCGGTGAACCGGTATCCGGCGAGGTTGCCGGTCAGGCCGACCTTGATCAGGTCCTGGTAGTGCAGCAGCCGGGCCTTCTGCTCGGCCTCGGTGCCGTTGGCGGCCGAGGAGTTGGGGTCGGTGAACAGGCCGGAGGCGAAGCCCTGGACGCCGGGGTCCGTGTCGAAGGGTCCGCCGCCGCGCACGGCGTCACGGGCCCGGTCGGAGAAGGTGGCGATGCCGGTGCCGGCCATGTTCTTCTGCGTGGCCTGGACGAACCGGGCGTCGTCGGCGACCTCGCCGAAGTTCCAGCCCTCGCCGTACAGGATGATCTTCTTGCCGTCGACGCCGTCCTTGGCGACGGTCAGCGCGTCCAGTGCCTTGCGGACGGCCAGGATGTTGGCCTTGGGGTGGTGGCCCATGAGGTCGAAGCGGAAGCCGTCGACCTTGTACTCCTTGGCCCAGGTGACGATCGAGTCCACGACGAGCTTGCCCATCATGGCGTTCTCGGTCGCGGTGTTGGCGCAGCAGGTGGAGTTGGCCACGCTGCCGTCCGCGAGGAGCCGCTGGTAGTAGCCGGGCACGATCCGGTCGAGCACCGAGGTGTCCGCCTGGCCGCTGGCCGCCGTGTGGTTGTAGACCACGTCCATGACGACCCGCAGCCCGTCCTGGTTGAGCGCCTGCACCATCTTCCGGAACTGCACGGTACGCGCGGTGCCGTCGGGGTCGGTGGCGTACGAGCCCTCGGGGACCGTGTAGTGGAAGGGGTCGTACCCCCAGTTGTAGCCGTCCTTCGCGGCGGTCTTCGCCACGCACTCCTGCTGCTTGGCGGAGTCGGCAGGGAAGGAGGCCAGGTCGCAGTCCGGGGTGGCCTGGTCGACCTTCTTCTCGGGGATGGTGGCGATGTCGAACGCGGGCAGCAGGTGCACGTAGGAGGTGCCGGCCCTGGCCAGCTCCCGCAGGTGCTTCGAGCCGTCGCTGTCCTTGTCGGTGAAGGCCAGGTAGGTGCCCTGGTCTCCCGCCGGGACGGTCTTGTCGGCCACCGAGAAGTCCCGGATGTGCAGCTCCTGGATCTGCGCGTCCCTCAGCGGCACCGCCTTGGGCTTGGTGAGCCCGGCCCAGCCCGCAGGGGCCAGGGAGCGGTCGGCGAGGTCGACGACGAGGCTGCGCTCGGAGTCGGCGGTCAGGGCGAGCGAGTAGGGGTCGGTGACCGAGTTGGTCACGAGCTTGCCGACACTGGGCGCCCACACCTTGACCACGTACCGGTAGGGCTTGCCCTTCCAGGACGCGGGGCCGGTGACGGACCAGACGCCGGTGGCGCCGTCGCGGCGCATGGGCTTCAGGGAGCCGTCCAGTTCCAGCGAGACGCTCCGGGCCGTGGGCGCCCACACCGAGAGGGTGGGCTTTCCGGCGTGGAAGACCGGGCCGAGGCCGCTCTTCGTGGCGCTCGCGTAGACGTCGTCCAGCACTCCGGCGATCTGCACCCCGGTCGCGGCGAGCACCGCGCCGTCGGCCGCGCGCTGGGAGGCGACGAGCTGGCCGGTGAGGGCCTCGCGCACCCGGTCGCGGTCGCGGGGGTCGACTCTCCAGGCGGTGTAGTCCTTCAGGTGCGGGAACTTCGCCTTCTGGGCGTCGGTGAGCGTGCTCTTCCCCAGCCGCAGCCAGCGCTCGTCGTCGCTGGTCAGCGTGGCGTCCTTGACGGTGATCGAGCCGTCACGGGAGTAGAGGAGCTGAGTGGAGGCAGCCCCCTCGGCGCCGTTCCACGCGAGGGTGTCCCGGTCGATCCAGACGGCCTTGGCGGTGGTCAGGTCGAGCGCGGCCGCGCTGCCCTTCGGCTGCGGGAGCAGGTACTTCTCCTGGCCGCTCAACAGCCACACCTCGTGGCCATTCGCCTTGAGGTCGAGGGACTGGTCGGTGGGCAGGTCCTTCTCGTCGCCCTTGTGCAGGATGTAGCTGAGACTGGTGGCACCCTCGGTGAGCGGTACCTCGAAGACGGCGCCATAGGCGTCAGTCTTCACCGGCGTGAGGGGCTTCGACCAGTCGGTGGGGTTCGCGGCACCGGTCCAGGTGTGCAGGCCCCAGCCGTCGTAGTCGCCGTCGGCGCGGTGGTAGTGGAGTACGGCCTTGCCCTGGTCCTGGGCGGGGTAGTCGGGGCGCTCGGTCAGCACCTGGGGCTTGCCCTGCTCCAGCCAGACCTCACCCGTCTTGGTGACGTCGATGCTCCGGTCGGCGGAGACGTCCTTGTCGCCGTTCTTGTCGATGACCAGGAAGCCGACGTTGGAGGCGCCCGGCTTGAGCTTGACGTAGGCGAAGGCGCCGTAGGCGTCGCGGCCGGTGAAGGGGTGGCTCGCCGGCCACTCGGTGGCCTCGCCGTCCGCGAGGTCGCCCCAGGCGTACAGGCCCCAGTTCGCGTAGTCGCCGTCGGCCCGCTTGTAGTGCACCACGGCGTAGTCGCGGGAGGCGGCGGCGGGCGGCTCGGGGACGGGCGCGGTGCCGGTGGCCGAGGAGGCCAGGGCGCTCGCGGTGCGGCCGGCGGAGTCGATCACCACGGCCTTGTACCGCAGCGCGGTCCCGGCGGGTACGTCCTTGCCGATGGCCTGGGTGACCTTGTACGGGGCGTGGTCCGCTGAACCCAGCGTCCTCCAGGGTCCGTTGCCGACCTGCGCGGCGAAGACGACCCGGTTCAGTCCGCCGCCGCTCACGTCGGCGCCGACCTCCACCGTGCCGGTGGCTCCGGCGGCCGGGGCGGTCAGGGTGAGCGTGGGCCTGGTGGCGGGGGCGGCGGGGCGCCCGGTGGCCCGGTAGACCACGGCGGTGCCGGCCGGGACGGTCACGGTGAGCCTGCGCCCGGCGTCGGTGCGTACGGTGCGCTCGGTGCCGTAGATCCCCCGGTACGCCATGCCCGCCGAGCCGGTGGTGAAGGTGGCTCGCCGGGCCTCGCCGGCGTTGTTGAGGGCGACGACGTACTCGGCGCCGGTGCGGGCGTCGGTGCGGGTGAAGGCGTAGACACCGGCGCCGTCGGCCGCGTAACGCTCGGTCTGCACACCGTCGGTGAGGGCCGGGTTGGCCTTGCGGAGCGCCGCGAGGGCGGCGATGTCCCGGTACAGCGGGGCCTTGGTGTCGTAGGCGTCGCTGGCGTGGGTGCGGGCGGTGCCGATCTCGTCGTCGTCCAGGTAGTCGGCGACCTTGGAGGCGAACATGGTCTGGCGGGCGTCCTTGTCGCCGCCGGAGCCGGTGAAGCCCTGCTCGTCGCCGTAGTAGACGACCGGGTTGCCCCGGCTGAGGAACATGAGCTGGTTGGCGAGGCGGTCCTTGCGCAGGATCTCGGCGTCGGACGCCTTCGGGTCGTCCTGCTTCAGGAACGAGCCGATGCGGCCCATGTCGTGGTTGCCGAGGAAGGTCACCTGCTCGTAGGCGTTGGCCTTGTCGGTCGTGTACTTGTAGTCGTCCCCGAAGACCCCGGCGAGCTTCTTGGCGCTGCCGCCCTGGGAGGCGTAGGCGCGGGCGGCGTCCTGGAAGGGGAAGTCGAGGGTGGCGTCCAGCCGCCCCCGGGTGACGTACGGGGAGGTCACCGAGGTGTCGGCGGAGTAGACCTCGCCGAACATGAAGAAGTTCTTCCGGCCGCGCCCGGCCGCGTACTTGTCCAGCGCGGTGGCCCACTGGGTCCAGAAGTCCATGTTCACGTGCTTGACGGTGTCGATGCGGAAGCCGTCGACGGCGAAGTCCCGCACCCACCGCTGGTAGATCTTCTCCATGCCGCTGACCACCTCGGGACGCTCGGTCCACAGGTCGTCCAGGCCGGAGAAGTCGCCGTACTCGGCGGACTCGCCCGCGAAGGTGGAGTCGCCCCGGTTGTGGTACATCGCCGGGTCGTTGAGCCAGGCCGGCACCTTGCTCCGGCTGCGCACGGCCGGAGTGCGGGGGAAGGACGAGGCGTCCACGGCCGGGAACTTCTTGCGGCCGTCGGCGTAGTCGGCGTCGTCGAAGGGGCGGCCGTCCTTGGTCAGGTACGGGAAGGCGCCCTTGGAGAGGTAGTCGTAGGACTTCTCCCGGTAGTCGACGAGGTCGGCGGTGTGGTTGGTGATGACGTCGAAGAAGACCTTCATGCCCCTGGCGTGCGCCTTGGCGATCAGGCCCTTCAGGTCGGCGTTGGTGCCGAAGTGCGGATCGACCTGGGTGAAGTCGGTGATCCAGTAACCGTGGTAGCCGGCCGACGCGTCGGCTCCGGTGCCCTGCACGGGGCGGTTCTTGAAGATCGGGGCGAGCCAGATGGCGGTCGTGCCGAGGCCCTTGATGTAGTCGAGGCGCTGGGTCAGGCCCTTGAGGTCGCCGCCCTGGTAGAAGCCCTTGTCGGTGGGGTCGTAGCCGGTGCTGAGCCGGGAACCGGTCAGTCCGCCGCGGTCGTTGGAGCGGTCGCCGTTGGCGAAACGATCCGGCATGACGAAGTAGAACTGTTCCCGCGTGTCGTCGTGCCGGGCGGGCTCGGCGGCGAGGCGGGCGTCGGAGGGCGGTGCGGGCGGGCTTGCCGCATGGGCGGACAGGGGCGTCACCAGGGAAGCGGCGAGGGCCGCCACGACGACGGTCGCCGCCCGGGTCCGATAGGGGGTGCGGCGCGTCCGGCGCGCCTGCCAGGAGGGTCTCACGGGCACAAACTCCTTGCGGTCACGGCTCGTTCGAGTCCGGCC
>NZ_MUNH01000579.1:0-2694 GCF_002154615.1 Streptomyces recifensis | reverse complement strand
GTGGGGCTGCTGGAGCGGGTCGACACGGGGGGCGACGTGGGCTGAGCGAATGGGGCGGGCCGGGTGGCAGCAGGGCGTGGGCAGAACGCGCCACCCGGCCCTGCCGTCGGCCCTCCAGCGGCCGCGCCGGCCCGGCTCACCCGAACGGCAGCCATGAGACCGGACCCGGGTACAGCGGTTCGTACCGGTGTGTCAGTGCGCCGCGAGCCGGTAGGAGACCGTGCCGAAGCCGACGAGGTCCCCTTCGCGCACCGCCACGGCACCCAGGACCCGGCGCCCGTTCACCGTGGTCCCGTTGGTCGAGCCGAGGTCCCGCAGCACCCACATGCCGCCCTGGTACCGGAGTTCGGCGTGCACACGGGACACCGTGTCGTGGTTGAGCCGGAGTCCGCTGGCCGGGTCGCGGCCGATGCGCAGCGGGTGGCCGTGCGCGGGGTGGGGCAGCAGCAGCTTGGGCAGCCGCTCGGCGCGCCAGGCCCGGCCCAGCCGGACGCCGAAGCCCGACACGGCCTCCACGGTGCCGAACAGCGCGCGGCTCAGCCTGTTGCCGTCCTTGAGGTCGGCGGTGAGCACGGCGAGTTCGCGGGGGCTGCGCGCGGCGAGGGCCAGCTCCATGCGGTGCACGAACGTGTCGTGCGACAGCTTGCCCAGGGCGACGCCGTCCCGCAGTACCCGCAGCGCCTTGTCGCGTTCCGCGTCGGAGACCCGTACGGGATACACGGGGAATTCGAAGGACGACGTCACGTTCGTGATTGTCGGGCAGCGCACCCCGAGGTGTCCAGACGAGGCAACCGGCGCCCGCGGTCGACCGCTTCCGCGACACCCGGGCGGAAAGCCCCGATTCGAAAGCGGATTGATCGAATTCGCGGCACGATGGACCGACTGCATCACGGTGAGCAGACGAAGGGGAACCGTCCGTGAAGTTCGAGGTGTGGGCACCACAGGCAGACCGGGTCGCGCTCCAGTGCGAGGGCGCCACGCGGGCGATGGAACCCGATCCGCAGCGGACGGGCTGGTGGACGGCGGAGGCGGACGCGGCGGACGGCGCGCGGTACGGCTTCGCGCTGGACGACGGCCCCGTCCTGCCCGACCCGCGCTCGCGCCGCCTGCCGGACGGCCCCGAGGGGCTGAGCGCGGTCGTCGACCAGGAGCGGTACGCGTGGCGCGCCGACTGGCCGGGGCGCGGGCTGCCGGGCGCGGTGCTGTACGAGCTGCACGTGGGCACGTACACCCCCGAGGGCACGCTGGACGCGGCCGCCGAGCGCCTCGGCCATCTGAGGCAACTGGGTGTCACCCACGTCGAGTTGATGCCGCTGTCCTCCTTCCCGGGCCGGCACGGCTGGGGGTACGACGGGGTCGCGCCGTGGGCGGTGCACGAGCCGTACGGCGGACCGGAGGCGCTGAAGCGGTTCGTGGACCGGGCGCACGAACTGGGCCTCGGTGTGGTGCTGGACGTGGTCCACAACCACCTCGGCCCGTCCGGCAACCAACTCCCGGCGTTCGGGCCGTACTTCACGGAGACACACCAGACGCCGTGGGGCGCCGCCGTGAACCTGGACGCGCCCGGCTCGGACGAGGTGCGCGCCTACTTCCGGGACAGCGCCCTGGCCTGGCTGCGGGACTACCGCCTCGACGGGCTCCGCCTGGACGCCGTGCACGCCCTGCGCGACGACCGCGCCCGGCACTTCCTGGAGGAGCTGTCGGAGTCGGTCGACGCGCTGGGCGAGGAGGTGGGCCGCCCGCTGTTCCTGATCGCGGAGTCCGATCTCAACGATCCCCGGATGATCACTCCGCGCACCGAGCACGGTCTCGGCCTGCACGCCCAGTGGAACGACGACTTCCACCACGCCCTGCACACCGCCGTGACCGGCGAGTCCCAGGGCTACTACGCCGACTTCGCCCGCGCCCCGCTCGCCGCGCTGGCCAAGACCCTGACCGGCGGCTACTTCCACGACGGCACGTACTCCAGCTTCCGGGGCCGGGCCCACGGCCGCCCGCTGGACCGGGCCCGGCTGAGCGGGCACCGGCTGCTGGGATACAGCCAGACCCACGACCAGGTCGGCAACCGCGCCCAGGGCGACCGCCTCTCCGCCACCCTCTCCCCCGGCCTGCTGGCCTGCGCGGCCACGCTCACCCTGACCTCGCCGCTCACCCCGATGCTGTTCATGGGCGAGGAGTGGGCGGCCGGCACCCCCTGGCAGTACTTCACCGACCACACCGACCCCGAGCTGGCCGAGGCCGTCCGGCGGGGCAGGCGGCGGGAGTTCGCGTCCCACGGCTGGGCCGAGGAGGACGTGCCCGACCCCCAGGACCCCGCCACCCGTGACCGCTCCTGTCTCGACTGGTCCGAGCCGGAGCGCGATCCCCACGCCCGCGTCCTCGCCTGGTACCGCCGCCTCATCGCCCTCCGCCACGACCGCCCCGACCTCACCGTGCCCGACCTCGCGGACACCAAGGTCGCCTACGACGAGTCCGCCCGCTGGCTGGCCTTCCGCCGGGGCGACGTCCGCGTCGCGGTCAACCTCGGCAAGGAGCCGGCCGGCATCCCGCTGGGCACGGGCCAGTTGGAGATCCTGGCCGCGTGGGACGAGTCCGTGGAGCCGCCGGGCCCGGACGGGATGCTCCAGGTACCGGGCGAGTCCTGCGTGGTGCTGTCACAGCCGTAGGCTGCCGCCGGCCGGGGCGGGGGCGGCG
>NZ_MUNH01000578.1:0-8481 GCF_002154615.1 Streptomyces recifensis | reverse complement strand
CTGGACATCATGGCGGGGGAAGTCGTGCAACTCCCCCGCCATGATGTCCAGTCCGGTTCGCAGGCTGTGCGGGGGCACGCGGCGGGCCCTGAGGATCTCCGCGGTCCAGGTGATGAAGCCGGTGAACAGCTCCGGGTCGTCCACGTAGAGGGCGGTGGCCAGGAAGTCCACGATGTGCGCGAGGTCCTCCGCGGTGCGCTCGCGCTGCGCCTCGGTGTACGACCGCATGCCGGGCCAGCGTGCCTCCAGGTCCGCGAGGCCCTGCCGGACCAGGGCGGAACGGTTGCTTCGGATCAGGGTGTACTCCTGGTCCGCGAGGTGGGGCAGGTCGTCGACCTGCTGCCGCGGCGTCGACTCGGGGCGGATCAGGCCGTCGGCCAGCAGACCGGCGGCCGCGCGGGCGTCGGGCGCCCAGGCGTCGGCACCGATGAGACGGGCGTAGCGGCCGTCCGCGCCGAAGGCCGCGCCACCGACCATGACGGGGATGCCGATGGACTGCACGGCCGTCACCGCGGTGTGCGCGCTCGGCAGGTGCAGGGGCAGCGAGGCCGACAGCAGCGTGGCCGCCGGGTTCGTCGCGTGCAGGTGGGCGATCAGATGCGGGGTGGTGGTGTGGGCGCCCAGGAAGTCCACCTGCCAGCCGCGCCCGGTGAGCACCTCGGCGAGCAGCCGCGCCGGAAGCACGTGCCACTCGCCGTCGACGCACGCGACCGTGACGCGGGGTCTCTCCGGCAGGCCCGGCGGTGCCGGGACCCGGTGGGCGAGGGCGGCGATGACCCGGTCGATGATCGCGGTGGCGGCGTGCTCCTCGGCGACGCTGATGCGGTCGGCCGCCCATTCCGTGCCGACCCGGCGCTGGACCCCGCCCAGCACCTCCAGCAGCAGGCTCTCCCGGCCCAGTCCCGCGTCGGCCGCCGCGAACACCTCGCGTACGGCGGCCGACTCGTCCTTGGCGATCACGGCCGTCCACAGCCGTTCCGACAGTTCCGCGCGCTCCTGGACCGCCGCGCCGGTACCGGTGCTCATCAGCGGACCCCCGCCTTGGGCCGGGCGGCGGTGGCCTGGTGGCCGCCGACGGAGTGCAGGGCGCCATGGCCGCCCGCCGGGTTGGTGATGGCGAGGGTGGCCATGTCGTCGTGCCGGCCACCTCCCAGCCACTGGGCCGCCAGCATCTGCACCCGTTCCACCACCGCTTCCGCGGGCATCCGGGCACACGGGCCGAGGGCCGCCCGCAGCCGCTCCTCGCCGAAGAACTGGTCGCCCAGCGGGCCGCCGGACGCCTCCGTGATCCCGTCCGTGTAGAGCAGGCAGGTCTCCCCCGGCGCCAGCGACACATGGGCGGTGCGCGCGGTGACGTCGGGCATGGCGCCCACGAGCTGTCCCTGGGTAGGAGCCTCTTCCACCCGGCCGTCGCTTCTGATGATCAGCGGCGGCAGGTGTCCGGCGCTGGTCAGCCGGAGCCGGACCTGGCCCGAGCGGCGGGTGACGGACGCCAGTACCAGGGTGGCGAACCGGGTGTGGTGGGAGTTGAGCAGCGCGCCGTTGAGCAGGGAGAGCACCTGCTGGTGGTCTCCGGACAGCGGCAGCAGCGCCTGCAGGACGCTGCGGATCTTGCCGGTGAGCACGGCGGCCTCCAGCCCCTTGCCGGCGACGTCGCCGAGGACGACGAACGTCTCCTCACCGGCGTCCCCGCCGGGGTGGACGTCGTAGAAGTCGCCGCCCACCCGCTCGTGGTCCCGTGCCGCCCGGTAGGCACCCGCGTACTCGACGCCATGGACGCGCTCCAGGCGCGGCGGCAGGAGATCACGCATCAGGGTGGTGGTGATCGAGCGCTGTTCCGCGTACAGGCGCGCGGCGGAGAGCGCCACACCGGCCCGCGCCGCGAAGAGCCGCGCGAAGACCTCCTCACCGTCCGTGAACGCCTGGTGTGTGCTGGAGCGCAGCAGGATCAGTACGCCGGCGGGCACTCCGTGACCCGGCAGTGGAGTGACTATGACCGAGCCGATCGGGCCGTCGAAGCCCTCGGGGATCGCCCAGTCCGGCAGTTCGGCCGGGTCGATCCAGCGCGCGGGAACCGGCGGGAAGCCCTGGAGGGCCTCCGCGAGACCGGCGACCGAGCGCGGCTCGACCGGGCGCAGCGTCTGGGTGACCTCGCCGTCCGCGCGCGCATAGGTCAGCTGGTGGCGGCGGCCCTGGGCGGGGGCGACGATGATCGCCGCGTCGGCGAGGTGACCCGCGGCCATGCGCGCGGTGACCGTCATGCACCGCTCGACGTTCAGCGAGGACAGCAGGGCGCTGGAGACCTCGGCGAGCAGGGCGGCACGCTCTCGTTCGCCCCGAAGCGCCTGCTCGGCGAGGCGGCGGTCGGTGTCCTCCAGCAGCCACCACACGACGGTGCCGTCCTCGCAGGAGGAGGGGTACGCCTCGAAGCTGCGACCGGCCACCTCGCCCGAGACGGCGTCCGCCGGGGTGCCCGCCGGGCGCAGCGCGCGGTGGGCGGCGGCCAGCCAGGCCGGCATGGCCGCCGACGTGACGGAGTCCCCTGGCACAAGCGGTATCAGGCGGCGTGCCGCCTTGTTCGTCTCGATCAGGGTCCCGTGGACGTCGACAACCAGCACGGGACAGGGGGCGCCGTCCCATGCCGTGTCGACGCCGACACCACCGGTCTGCGGACTATCGGGTGTACCCGGAGAAGGAATCACAGTCGGGGAGCGCGAGCGTGCGCTCCACCACCTCTCAGTCGATCGAGAACGTTTACCGATGACAACGGTCTCGCATCCACCGGCCACGTGCAACGCCCGACAGATTTCCACACATATTCGACACACACAACCCAAATCGCCCCCTTGACGGGCCGACTGCGCAGTGTGCGGCGCGGTTCAGGCGGGCAGGAGAGAGTCGTCCTGCGGGCGTGCGCCGGGCAGCCGGTGCCGGGCGGCGATCAGCGCCGCGTCGACGTCGCGGGTGCCGGTGGCGACGCACAGGGTGTAGGCGATGTCGTCCATCCGCTGCCGCACTTCGGCGCTGCCCTCCTGAGCATGCAGGATGCGCAGCGCGTCGTACTGCTCGATCAGGTTCTGCAGCACGGCGGGGTGGGCCATCAGCATCTTGGGTTCTCCCTCTGACCAGCTATCACATGGGGCGTACACGCACCCGGTTACCCTGGGCCCTCTCAAACACACCTGCGCTTCTTCACCCGATCGACCCTCGACCTGCCGGAGATCTCCCCGTGCCCGTACCCCTCGGCGACGATCTGCTCGCGCTGCTGCGCCGCGCCAGCACCTGCTACATCGCCACGACGATGCCCGACGGCTCGCCGCAGCTCACCCAGACCTGGGTGGACACCGACGGCGAGCACGTCCTGATCAACAGCGTGGAGTCGCACCAGAAGACCAGGAACATCGCGCGGGACCCGCGGGTGGCCGTCGCGGTCTCCGACCCGGCCGACCCGTCGTCGTACACACAGATCCGCGGCCGGGTGGTGCGGGTGACCACCGAGGGTGCGGTCGATCACATCGAGGCGCTCGCGCGGAAGTATCTGGGCGGCCCCTACCCGTGGTTCGGCGGTCGGGACCAGGTACGCGTGATCTACGTCATCGAGCCGGAGCGGATCAGCAGCCCGCGCGGCTGAGGTCCTAGGCGGCCTCGGTCTCGGCTTCACCCCGGCCGGCCGGGGCCGCCGTCTGCCGCCGGCCGCCGTGGATCAGGCGCAGATGGCGGCCTCGGGCGTGGCGGGGCGGTTTGGGGCCGCGCGCCAGCCAGTCCTCGGTACGGTCCATCCCGTACAGCAGCATGGTCACGACCGGCAGCAGCAGAAGTGCGACGATGGCCACGGTGGGGGCTCCTCCCCGGCAGACAGCTCTGTACGGATGCCCGCCGCGCCTCCGGGCAGCGGGCGGCCCCTGTGAAGGTGCGGTGCCCTTCCGGTGCCCCCGCCGGCGCACGCCGAGCGGTTTCTCCGCACGCCGCCCCGCGCGCATCCCTAGGGTGGAGCGATGGCGAACTCAGTCTCTTCCCTGATCGACAACGCCGTCCGGGCCACCGCCCCGGTGGTGGACGGCATCACCGACGAACAGCTCGACGCTCCCACGCCCTGTTCCGAGTACGACGTACGCGCCCTGCTCAACCATCTCTTCCACGTGGTCACCAACTTCCAGAAGCTGGCCGTCGGGGAGCGTGCGGACCTGGCCTCGGTCGGCGAGTATCTCGACGAGGGCGACTGGCGGAGCCGGTTCCGCGAGGAGGGCGAGCGGCTCGCGGAAGCGTGGAGGACGCGCGGTTCGGCGGAGGGCATCTCCCCCGGCATGGGCCTGCCGCAGCGCACGCTGGCGTACATGGTGCTGGGCGACCTGCTGGTGCACGGCTGGGACCTGGCGCGGGCCACCGGGCAGGAGTACACGCCGGACGCGGCGACCGTCGAGGAGGTGGCCCCGGAACTGGAGAAAATCGCCCCCATGGGCCGTAACGCCGGGGTGTACGCCGAGGCGGTGCCGGTTCCCTCCGGGGCGACGCCGTTCGAGCGGCTGCTCGGGGACACGGGGCGGGACGTGAGCTGGTCCCCGCGCTCCGTGTAACGGCCCGTTCACGTCGGGCGGGACTCCGGGGAAACAAGCGCTTCGTAGCCTGGCCCGCCGGCCTCCGTCCGGCAGCGCTGCCGGACGGAGGTCTCCCCCCGGCACCCGTACGGAGAGAGGCGTGGCATGAGCGCGACAGAGTCACGACCCACGGCAGAGACGGCCGAAGGCCCGGTGACACCGGCCACGAGCCAGGCCACCAAGGAGACGCTGGAGGACTACACCCTCCGCTACGCGCCCCGGAGTTACCGCCGCTGGACCCCGATGGTGGTGGCCACCACCGCGCTCGGCGGCATCGCGTACATGGCCGACTTCTCGATCGGCGCCGGCATCGGCCTGGCCCACGGCACCGGCAACGCGCTGGTCGCGATCGCGGTGGCCGCCGTCGTCATCTTCGTCACCGGCTTCCCGCTCGCCTACTACGGCGCCCGCTACAACATCGACCTGGACCTGATCACACGCGGCTCGGGCTTCGGCTACTACGGCTCCGTCCTCACCAGCGTCATCTTCGCCAGCTTCACCTTCATCTTCTTCGCGCTCGAGGGCTCGATCATGGCCCAGGGCCTCCGGCTCGGCCTCGGACTCCCACTGTGGCTGGGCTACTTGGTCTCCACGCTGATGGTGATCCCGCTGGTGATCTACGGCATGAAGGCGCTGAGCAAGCTCCAGGTGTGGACGACACCGGTATGGCTGGTGCTGATGGTGGGGCCGCTGGTGTACCTGGTGGTCACCGATCCGGGCACGGTCGACCACTTCCTCTCCTACGCGGGCACCGACGGCGACGGCGGCGTGAACACCGCCTCCGTACTGCTCGGCGCGGGCGTCTGCCTCTCCCTCATCGCGCAGATCGGCGAGCAGATCGACTACTTGCGCTTCATGCCGCCCAAGACCGAGGCCAACAAGCGCCGTTGGTGGACGGCCGTGGTGATGGCCGGCCCCGGCTGGGTGGTGCTCGGCGCGCTGAAGCAGGCGATCGGCGTCTTCCTCGCCGTCTACATCCTGGCCTCGGCCGGCCCGACGGTCGCGCCCGAGCCCATCCAGCAGTTCAAGGGCACCTTCGACGCCATGCTGCCGTCCTGGCTGGTGGTGCCGCTGGCCGTGGTGCTGGTGGTGATCAGCCAGATCAAGATCAACGTGACGAACGCCTACTCCGGCTCGCTCGCCTGGACCAACTCCTTCACCCGGCTCACCGGCCGCTACCCCGGCCGCATGGTCTTCGTACTGGTCAACCTGGGCTTCGCGCTGGCCCTGATGGAAGCCGACATGTTCAGCTTCCTCAACGGCATCCTGGGCTTCTACTCCAACTGCGCCATCGCGTGGGTCGTCACCGTGGCCACCGACATCGGCGTCAACAAGTACCTGCTGAAACTCTCCCCGCACGCGCCGGAGTTCCGCCGGGGCATGCTGCACCCGGTCAACCCCGTGGGTGTGGTGTCCTTCGTCGCCGCGTCCGGACTGTCGATCGCGATGTACTTCCACGCCGTCGGCGACACCCTCCAGCCGTACTCCCCCGTCGCCGCCGCCGTCATCGCCTTCGCCCTCACCCCGCTGATGGCCGTGGCCACCAAGGGCCGCTACTACCTGCGGCGCCCGGACGACGGCATCCCGGAGCCCCTCCTGGACCAGGACGGCAACCCGAGCGGCACGGTGTACGAGTGCCACGTCTGCCACCATACGTACGAGCGTCCCGACGTGGCGGCGTGCGCCACCCATGGCGCCGTCGTCTGCTCACTGTGCCTGAGCACGGACCGGGTCGGCGACCATGTGCTGCCCGCCTCGGGCGAGTTGGTCGCGTAGCACCGCCTCCAGTCCGATGGGGGCGCGGCCGATCAGGGTGGCGAGGGTGGGGTCCTGCGCGGCGAACTCGCCGGCGCGGGCGGCGGTGAAGACACCCATCAGGCCCTCCACCCGGTCGGCCGGAAGCCCGGCCTCCGCCAGGTGCCGGCGGAACGTGTCGTCCGGCACCGTGGTGCGGGTGAAGGGGCGGCCGGTGACGCCGGTGGCGAGGGCGGCCACGTCTTCGAAGGTGAGGGACCGGGTGGCGGTGAGGGGCGGGGTGGGCCCGTCGTGACGTCCCTCGTCGGCCAGGATCGCGGCGGCGGCCTCGGCGAGGTCGGCGTGGGCGGTCCAGCTCACCGGGCCGTCCGCGGGGAGCGCGACCTCGCCGGAGTCGAGGGCGGGACCGAGGAACTGGAGGGCGCTCGCGGCGTAGAAGCCGTTGCGGAGCGAGGTGTACGGCACCCCGCAGCTCCGCAGGATCTCCTCGGTGGCGGCGTGGTCGCGGCACGCCTGGAAGCGCGAGGCGGGGCTCGCGGCCATGTGGCTGGTGTAGAGGACGCGGCGGGCACCCGCCTTCACGGCTGCCTCGATCGCCGTCCGGTGCTGCTGGACGGCCTCCTCGCCGAACTTGTCGACGGAGACGATCAGCACCTGGGTGGCGCCCTCGAAGGCGTGGGCGAGGCTGTCCGGGTCGGTGAAGCCGCCCTCGCGCACCCGGACGCCCCGCGCGACGAGGGTCTCGGCCTTCCTCGGGTCGCGGACGCTGACGCCGACGCGGTGGGCGGGGACGCGGCGCAGGAGGCGGTCGACGGTCTGGCGGCCGAGTTGGCCGGTGGCGCCGGTAACGATGATCACAAGGCACTCCCCTGGTTGTTTCCGCTGGAATCACTGCAACGGTAACACTGATATTTTCAAGGTTATCGCTCGGCGGGTACCGTTGGAACATGCAGAGTGGCGCCCCTGAGGGCACAGTGACCGGGGAGCCCGCGAGCCGGGAGAAGACGCGGCAGCGGGTCATCGAGGCAGCGATCGGCCTGCTGGAGCGGGAGGGCCGGGAGGCGGTGACGACCCGTGCCGTCGCGGCCGCGGCGGGGTTGCAGCCGCCGGCGATCTACCGCCTCTTCGGCGACAAGGAGGGCCTGCTGGACGCGGTGGCCGAGCACGGTTTCCAGGCGTTCCTGGCCACCAAGCACGGGGCGCCCGAGCCGGAGGACCCGATCGAGGGCCTGCGCGCGGGGTGGGACCTGGCGGTGGAGTTCGCCGTGGACAACCCCGCGCTCTACACCCTGATGTACAGCGAGCCCAGCCGGGCCACGTCGGCGGCCTTCCGGACCGGGATGCGGATGCTGAAGGAACGGGTGCACCGGCTCGCCCTCGGCGGCTGGCTCCGGGTGGACGAGGACCTCGCGGTGCAGATCATCCACGCCACGGGGCGGGGTGCCGCCCTGACCTGGCTGTCCCTCCCCGAGGAGGCCCGCGACCCCGCCCTGCTGACCACCCTCCGCGATGCCATGACCAACGCCGTGACGGACCCGGAGCCGGCGGTACGGGACACCGGCCCGGCGGGAGCGGCCCGCGCGCTTCGCGCGGCTCTGCCGGAGCAGACCGCCCTCAGCGGGGCGGAACGGCAACTCCTGCGGGAGTGGCTCGACCGTCTGTCCTGACCCTCAGAACGTCCACCGCGTGTGGGTGAAGAGGCCGCCCTCCCGGCCGAACCCGTACGCCGTGTCGGGTTCCACGGCGAACACCACGGCTCGCCCGGTGCGGAACGCGTCCCCGATGCCGTGGAAGGTGCCTTCGGGCGAGGTGATGTGCGCGCCGTACTTCGCCTCGTACGCGGCGATCACCTCCTCCACCGTCGCCGGGTCGGTGACCTGCTCCGCCGTCCCCTCGACGATCAGGTCGAGCCCCTCGGTGAGGGAGTTCCGGCCGGTGGTCAGCGCGCAGTGCGCGTTCCGCGCGAGGTTCTTCGCCTTCTGCTCCTCCGGTCCGGTGGAGAAGTACAGCACCCCGTAGTGCCAGGCGGCGATGACGGGGGTGACGTGCGGCCTGCCGTCGGGGCGGACGGTGGAGACCCAGAAGATCTCGGCGTCCTTCAGATGGCGCTGGGCCTCGGGCCAGGGGGTGG
>NZ_MUNH01000577.1:0-3630 GCF_002154615.1 Streptomyces recifensis | reverse complement strand
GTGGGGCGGGTGGCGGGCGGTTCGATGAGGTCCTTGTCGGTGCCCGCGACGACCAGGGCCAGCCGGTGTCCCCTGGGCACGACGTGGTCGGTGGCGGCGAGGTCGAGGGTCATCGTGTAGGCGCGGCCGGGGACGAGCAGGGCGCCCTTGGTGAGGGAGGCGTGGTGGCCGAGGTCGGCCCAGCCCCGGCTGACGACGGTGGCGCCCACGTCGGCCGTCCTGGCCGCGGTCGCCTTGAAGCAGGCGCTGTCCCCGGCCGTGCTCGCGCCGAAGCAGGTGCGCTCGGTGAGGGTGGTGATGCCCTCGCCGCCGTCGGCGTAGTCGCGGATGGTGTCCGGGCCGAGGTCGACCAGGACGGCGGACAGGTGGGCCGAGGCGGTGCTCGGGGTGGCGGTGACGGTCACCGTTGAGGAGCCGGAGATGCGCAGCGGGGCGGTGAGGGCCGGGGTGATGAAGGCGGCCTTGTCGGGCGTCGATCGGGTGAGGTCGGCCGCCCAGTCGGTCTCGCCGCGGCTCGGGTCGTCGGTGAAGGTCTCGGTGCCGGTGGCCCGGTGGGGGCCCAGGGTGCCGACGCCGGGCGTGGTGCCGCGGGCCGGGTACAGGGTGGTGGTCCGGGTGCCGCGCGGGGGCCAGACGGCGGAGGTGGTCCAGTGGTCGGGGTGGCGCTCGATGTCGGCCATCGGCTCGCGGTCGATGCCGTTGTCGTAGCCGAGGAGTTCGTGGTCGAACCAGCGGTGCAGGGTGTCGACCCAGGCGCCGCGCCGGTAGTCGAAGGGGTCGACATGGCCGGTCTGGGAAAGCCAGATCTTGCGCTCGACGCCGTGCCTCGCCAGCGCGTCCCACCACTGGCCGACGTGCTTGGTACGGACGTTGAGGTCCTGCATGCCGTGCACCAGGAACACGCTGGCGCGGACCTTCCCGGCGTCCTTCACGTAGTCCCGCTCCGTCCACAGCCGGGTCCAGTCGCCCGAGTCGGGGCTGCCGTCGGCGAGTTTCCGCTGCACGGCGGCGCAGTGGGCCTGTTCGCTCTCCACGTACCCCGCGAGTTCGTCGGGGCCGCCGTCGTAGAGCTGGGCGCCCTGGGCGAAGTAGTAGTCGTACCAGGAGGAGATGCCGCTGATCGGCACGATGGTCTTGAGGTTTCTCACGCCGGTGGCGGCGACGCCGTTGGCGATGGTGGCGTCCCAGCTCTTGCCGATCATGCCGGTGGCGCCGTTGGTCCAGCTCGCCTTCACCGGCGTGCCGCCGGTGCGGCTGGTGTAGGCGCGGGCCCGGCCGCCGAGCCAGTCCACGACGGCCTTGGCGGAGCCGATGTCGGAGCGGCCGCCGACGTCCACGCAGCCGTCGCTGCGGTTGGTGCCGGCGAGGTCGACGCCGACGAACGCGTAGCCGCGCGGCACGAAGTAGTTGTCGTAGAAGAGCGGCATCTGCACGACGTGGCCCTGGGCGTCGTACGTCTTGAGCTGGCTCTCGTTGCCGCGGCCGCAGCAGGAGTAGTAGGGGCTGGCGTCCATGATGACGGGCACCTTGCGGCCCTGCCGGGCGGGTTCGGCGGGGCGGACGATGTCGGCGGCGACGCGGTCGGTGCGGCCGTCGTCGTCCTCGTCCAGGCCGGTGTCCACCCAGACGGACTCGCGGACGGCGTCGGCGTACGAGTAGACGGGCCTGCTCTCGCGCGGTGCCGCCTGGACGGCGGCCGGGGCGAGGAGGACGGCCGTCAGCGCACCGACGGCCAGGACCGCGAGGGTTCTCCAGAGCGAGCGAATCGGCATGGGCGGACGCTACCTCCGTCAACACCCGTACAGAAGAGGGCCTTTCGGCGGTCACCGGGACGCGTGACGGCTGAATGGCGATCGTGTGACAGCAGGGGTCGTGGACACGCCAGAAGCGGCCGGGACTGAATAGGCTCCGAACAGACTTCCTGTCCAGAAGACTTGGAGCTGACGTGCACCGCAGAATCCTCGCGCCGAGCGCCCTGGCGGCGGCCTCCCTCCTGCTGGCGATCCCGGCATCGGCCGCGTCGTCCGCCCCCGGCGCGCCGGGCATCGGCGACCCCTACTACCCGAAGTACGGCAATGGCGGCTATGACGTCTCGCACTACGACCTGAGGCTCCAGTACCAGCCGAAGACGGACGAGCTTCAGGGCACCGCGACCATCCTGGCCAGGACCACGCAGGACCTGTCCAGCTTCGACCTGGACTTCCTGCTGGACGTCAGCGAGGTGCGGGTCAACGGCATCAAGGCCACGTTCACCACGTCCGGCGAGCACGAGCTGGTGGTCACGCCGAAGACCCCGCTGGCGAAGGGCACGCAGGTCACCGTGGTCGTCCGGTACAGCGGAGTGCCCTCCACGAAGAGCGCCTACGGCTTCAGCACCTGGCACCGCACCCCGGACGGCGCCGTCGCGGCGGACGAGCCCGAGGCGGCCTGGTGGTGGTTCCCCAGTAACGACCACCCCAGTGACAAGGCCACCTACGACGTGTCGGTGGCGGTGCCGGACGGCACCCAGGCGATCTCCAACGGCACGCTGGCGTCGACCAGTTCGAAGCTGGGCTGGACCCGCTACAACTGGCGCCAGGACAAGCCGCAGGCGACCTATCTGGCCACTCTCGCGCTCGGCCGCTTCGACATCACCACGTCCACCTCCGAGGGCGGGGTGCCGGTGGTCAACGCGTACAGCAAGGACCTCGGCGCGAACGACGGGGCGGCGCGGGCGAGCGTGGAGCGCACCGGTGAGCTGGTGGACTGGCTGAGCGGCTACTTCGGGCCGTATCCGTTCTCCTCGGCCGGCGGCTACGTCCCCAACACCACCACCGGGTACGCGCTGGAGACGCAGACCCGCGTCTACTACAGCCCCAAGCAGTTCGCGGCCGGCTCCAACACCTCGGTGGTCGTGCACGAGCTGGCCCACCAGTGGTACGGCGACGACGTGTCGCTCAAGGGCTGGAAGGACATCTGGATCAACGAGGGCTTCGCCCGGTACGCGCAGTGGCTCTGGTCCGAGCACGAGGGCGAGGGCACCACGCGCGAGCTGGCGGACTACGTGTACGCCTCGCATCCGGCCGACGACCCGTTCTGGACCGTCAAGCCCGGCGATCCCGGCCCGGACGCGCAGTTCGACCTCGCGGTCTACGACCGGGGGGCGCTGGCCGTGCAGGCGCTGCGCGAGGAGATCGGCGACGACGCGTTCTTCGCGGTGCTGAAGGGCTGGCCCAAGGAGCACGCGTACGGCAACGCCTCGGTCGCCGACTTCCAGAGGTACGCCGAGCAGGTGTCCGGCAAGCCGCTGGCCGCGCTCTTCGACACCTGGCTGTTCCAGCCGTCGAAGCCGGCCGCGCGCGGCTCGGACCCGGCGGCCCGGTCGCTGGCGGCGAAGGTCACGGCGCCGAAGTCGTGGAAGAAGATCGAGGCCACGAACGACGTGCACGCGCACTGAAGCCCCCTCCGCCCCCGCTGCCCTAGGCCGTGACGGCTCCCTCCCCGAGGAGGCCGTCACGGCCTATCGCGTCCGTGCGGGTGGCCGGGACGGTGCAGGCGTACGCGCCCGCGAGGGCGCCGTAACGGGCACAGCGCTCGGGGTCCGCCCCGGCGAGGCGGCCGTAGAGGAAGGCGGCGGCGAAGGCGTCGCCC
>NZ_MUNH01000576.1:0-1506 GCF_002154615.1 Streptomyces recifensis | reverse complement strand
CGCCACGACCGTACGGGCGAACAGCAGGGCGAGCAGCAGCGGGATGGGCAGCCCTGTGGTGGCGTCCAGCAGCGGCACCAGCAGGACCAGGATTCCGGCGGCGAAGTCGGACAGCACGCTCAGCCTGCGTCCGCCGAACCGGTCGACCAGGACACCGCCGACGGCACCCGCGAAGATCAGCGGCAGCGCGCCGATGAACCCGGCGAGTCCGGTGGTGGCGGTCGAGCCGGTGGTGTGCAGGACGTACAGCGGGACGGTCACGACCGTGATGGCGTTGCCGAAGGCCGACAGGTACTGGGCGGTCAGCAGGGCGACGAGAGGGCTGCGGCGCGGGGCCGCCGTCGCGGCGGGCTCGGTCATACCTGCTCCCCCTGCCGCTCGCGGCGCTCCCGGTTGAGCCGGGCGAAGAGACGTTCCATGCTTTCCTCGGTCACTCCGGTCACACCGGGAAGGCCGCCCGGCTCCGGGTCCTGCGACTCCCCCGCCAGCAGGCCGCGCAGTTCGCGGACCGCGGCCTCGGCGGCCTCCTTCACGGCGGCGGCGTCCACCGCTTCGGGGTTGTACAGCCAGCGCAGTACGGCGTGGCCGTCGCGCACCTGGACCGCGATGTCCACGTCCACCTCCCGCTCCACCTCGCCGTTGCCGGTGGCGGCGGTCTGCGCCGACGCGGTGAAGGGGCCGGCCGAGCCGTCGACCGGGTCCGTCAGCTCACCGAGGTGGTTGACGACGACCCGCGGCCGTTCCAGGGCCGCGAACTCCGCGCGCAGACCGGGGTCGGCGGCGCAGCCCAGCAGGCCGTACGTCTTGCCGGAGTCGGGGATGCCGCGCAGCGCGGTGACCGTGGCGCGCAGGTCGTCCTCGGCCGGGCCGCCGGTGAGCGGGACCCGGAAGGGGTGGGCGGCCGAGTAGAACCCGACGGCCCGGTCCGGGTCCCAGTCGGGCAGCGCCGCCAGCGGGTCGCGGCCCAGGCCGATCAGCCACACCGACGGCTGCTCGTGCGGCGCCCAGGGGCGCAGCGCGCGGGCGACGGCGGTGAGGGCGGCGGCCTGGAGCACGCCGTGACCGTCCGGGGGCAGCGGCAGCGACACCTCGAACTGCCGCTCGTCCGCGTAGGTGTTCGGGCCGTCCAGACGCCAGCGGTACCGCCCCGCGCCGGCCGACTGCGTTCGCCAGTACCCGGCGTGCGGTGCCGGGTCCAGGGCCCGTACGACGGCGGCGTGCTCGGCGTAGCCGGCCCGTTCGGCGGCCAGGGACTCGCCCCGGTAGGCGGCGGCCAGGTCGGCGAGGACGATGCCCCAGGACATGCCGTCGATGACGAGGTGGCTGGCGCCGACGACGACGCGGTCGGCCTCGCCGGGACCACCGGCCAGGTGGCTGACCGCGAACAGCGGACCGGTGGCCCGGTCGAAGCGGGCCCGCTGGGCGTCCACCACCCGGCGCGGGTCGGTTCCGGCGGGCTCCGCCGACCAGTGCCAGTCCGCGCCGGGCACGAGCCGGGCGCCGAGG
>NZ_MUNH01000575.1:0-1185 GCF_002154615.1 Streptomyces recifensis | reverse complement strand
CCGGTGCGCCTGGGCCGAGTAGACGATCCTGCGCCCGACCCCCGACGCCTCCGGCAGCGCGGGCGGGCCGGAGGCGTCGGGGGTCGGGCGCAGGATCGTCTACTCGGTCCAGGCGCACCGGGTGTGGCTGGTGGACGCGACGGGGACGTCTTCCCGGACCTTCACGGTGTGGCCGGGCACGCTGGACCCGCAGCCGGGCCGGTACTCGATCATCAAGCGGACGGAAGCCACGACCGGCTCGGACGGGGTGCAGGTCGAGCACATCATGTACTTCACGGCAGTGTCGGGCGTGAACATAGGCTTCTCCAACGCCCTCGACGGCTCCTCCCCGCCCCCGGCCCCGAACGGCGCCCA
The DNA here is from genome assembly GCF_002154615.1 of Streptomyces recifensis. Classification (NCBI taxonomy): domain Bacteria; kingdom Bacillati; phylum Actinomycetota; class Actinomycetes; order Kitasatosporales; family Streptomycetaceae; genus Streptomyces; species Streptomyces recifensis. The sequence goes on along the minus strand of NZ_MUNH01000575.1, from coordinate 831 downwards.
GACCGGCGGCATCCGCCTCCACAAGGAGGACGGAGCCGCACTGTGGTCCTTCGGTGACCTGGGGACGAGGGTGTCGGTCGTCGAATAGCCGGACGGCTACCGCTCGTCGCGGGCCGGCAGGTGGTTGATGATCAGGGCGACTCCGCTGAGCAGGAAGACGCGGGTCGCCGCGTCCACGCCGTTCCAGGTCTTGGACTGCCACATGGCGAACCACTCGCCGCCGATGGCGATGAAGCCGGCCCCGAAGAGCAGGATCAGCATCAGCAGGCCGTACGTGGAGAAGCGGCGCGCGCGGGCGTGGTCCCGCCGGGCCCACAGCCAGGTGCCCCACACCAGTACGGCTGCCGCCACGGTCTCCCAGGCGATGATCGCCACGTAGGCGGTGTCCTGGAGGGCGGTGCTGGTGATCGCCCGCCACATCAGGTGGTCGTCCCTGAACGTGGTGTCCATCGCCAGCACGTGCCGCACGTACTGCTGGTTCGTCCCGAAGTCCGTAATGTTCCCCAGGGCGACGAGGGCGATGTACAGCGCGAGCACGCCGGTGAGCACGGTGGCGGCGAGGCTCAGCCCCGAGCGGGCGGCGCGGGCGGAGTCGGCGGGGGCCGCAGAGTCGGTCATGGTCATGACCGGAATTCTTCCCGACCCGCGCCGAGGGGGAACGCCTTTCAGACGAGGTGCCCCGCGTGACTGAGGAAGGAGGTCCAGGAGTCGGCGGAGACGGTGAGTTGGTCGCCGTCGGTGCTCTTCGAGTCCCGGATGTGGATGTGGTCGGGGGTCAGGGCGACTTCGACGCAGTCCGGCCCGTCGTTGCTGCTGTAGCTGCTCTTGAAC
>NZ_MUNH01000574.1:0-8843 GCF_002154615.1 Streptomyces recifensis | reverse complement strand
ACGCCCGCGCGGGCGTAGCGGACGGCGTTGGCAAGAAGTGGGCTGAGAATCCGTTCGAGCAGCGCGGGAGGCACGGCCACGTACACGGTGGACTCCTCGGCCTCCAGCGTGGCCCTGACCGCCCCCGTCGGGTCGGGATCCGCGAGTATGCGGGTCAGGACCGGCAGTACGTCGGTGGTGCCGGGAACGCTCGTGCCGTCCAGGGCCCGCTCGCGGGCGTCCTCGAGGAGCGCGTCGCAGATTCCGCGCATCGTCCGGGCCGCCTCGGCCAGCCGCTCATGGGTGCTCCAGGTCTCCGCCTCGGACCGCGGCCGGGCCCGCCACCAGTCGAGTTCCACGACCATGCGGGTGAGCGGAGTGCGCAGCTCGTGGGACAACTCGCCGGTCAACTGCCGTTCGTGCCGGAGTACGGAACGTATCCGGTCCAGCAGCACGTCCAGCGAGCCGCCCAGCCTGGCCAGTTCGACCGGGTGGTGCTCCGCCCCGAAGCGCTCCTCCGACCCCACCGCACCCCACTGGGCGGCCTGGTCGGTCATGGACTGCACGGGACGCAGGGCCCGGCCCACCGACAGCCGGGTCAGGACGTACGTACACACGAGCATCACGGCGTCCAGGCCGAGGGAGGTCGTCAGCAGGGCGTCGGCCGAACTGCGGTAGGGACCAAGGCTCAGAGCGGTGACGATCGTGGCGGCGTGAGCCCCCGGAATCGGCAGGGAGCACAGGCGGACCGAACCGGCGACGGTCGTGCACCGCTCCCGTCTGGTACCGCCCATGTCGCCCGCGACGGCGGAGAGACGGCCGCCCGGCGACGCCGTGGCCGACGGCCGCTCCAGCAGTCGGCCGTCCGCGTAGACCCACACGTTGGTGTCGAGCAGCTGGTCGTTCACACTCTCCCGTACCCGCGCCCGGGAGCCGCCGGTGTCGACGGTGGTGGCCACCGCCTCGGCCCGGTTGCGCAGTTCCGCGTCCGCCTGGGCCCGCAGGTGCCGGGTGATGGCCAGGTTGAACACGACGGTCAGCAGCGTCATGATCAGCGCCGCCGTGGTCAGCGCCACGAGGGACAGCCGGCCCCGCAGGGTGCGCGGGGCGAGACGGCGTACGAGAGGTGTCATGACAAGCGGTGCCCGACCCCGCGGACCGTGGTGATCGACAGACCGCTTCCCGCCTCGCGCAGCTTGCGCCGCATCCGCGAGAGGTACTGGTCCAGCGTGTTGTCACTCACGTACGCGCCCTCGGGCCAGCCGGCGCGTACGAGGTCGAGCCGGCGCACGATGTTCCCCTGGGCGGCGACGAGTGAGGCCAGCAGCCGGAACTCGGTCGGCGAGAGGGCGAGCGGCGCACCGGTTCCGCTCGCCATGCTGTGGTTCACGGGATCCAGCACGAGGCCGGCGTGCGACACCGTCGCCGGGACGGCGGACCGCTTCAGCACCGCTCTCAGCCGTGCCGTGAGTTCGGCGAGGTGGAACGGTTTGGACAGGTAGTCGTCTCCTCCGGCGGAGAAGCCCGACAACCGGTCGGTGACGTGGTGCCGGGCGGTCAGGAAGATGACCGGAGCACAAAACCCGTTGGCGCGCATCGCCTGGCACACGTCCCGCCCGTCGGAGTCGGGCAGACCGATGTCCAGCACCGCGGCCTCGACACCGGTCTCCGCGAGGCGCAGCGCCGTCGCGCCGTCGGCGGCCGGCACGGGCTCGAAGTCGGCGGACAGGCCACGGCGCAGCGCGTCCCGGAGCGCGTGGTCGTCCTCGACGATCAGGATCTTGGGCCGCATGATCCTTCCTCGGCGCCCGGCCGGGGCTCGCCGCCCACGGGGAACAGGCCGGGCAGCCACCGGGCGGCCACCCACAGGAACACTCCCAGCCAGCCCGCCGCGAACAACCAGCCTCCGGCGACATCGGTGAACCAGTGCACCCCCAGGTAGACCCGGCTCAGCCCCACAGCCGCGCCCCAGCCGCCGATGAGCAGCCACAGCACCGCCCTTCCTCGCGGGGCGCGCGGCGAGACCGCGACGAGCAGCAGTCCGGCCGTGAGCGCGGCCGTGGTGCTGTGCCCGGAAGGGAACGCCCAGCCGGAGGCGTGCGTCGCCCAGTCCTCGTAGGGCGGGCGGGGCCGTCGAGCCAGCTCCATCACCGCGTACCGGAGGGCCTGGCCGGTGCCCAGGCACGCGAGGCCGAACAGGGCGGCGCCGAGGCGCTGCCGGGCGGTGCGTCCCGTCACGAGGGCGGCCACCACGACCAGCGCGTACGGGAGCACGCCGGTCCCGGTGGCGGTCACCGCGCGCGCCAGGGCCAGTGCCGTGGCCGGCCGGTGGTCGAGCGACCACTCGAGAAGGTCGCGGTCGAGCTCCAGAGGCGCGCCTCTGCCGCCGACGGCCACTGCGGCCAGCACACAGAAGGCGGCCCAGACTCCGAGCGTGACGCTCCCGGCCAGATCCGCGGCCTCCCGGCGCCTCACGCGGCGGCGTCGATGCAGGTGGACATGAGACGGGCCCCTTCCTTCGCGCACCGCGACGTGAGCACACGAAGCCGCACGTCGACTACAAGGCTGTAGACGGTCTACAACACAGTAGACGATGCGGAGGGGAGAGGCGTTCCGGGAGGTGCCATACCGAGCGGCCGTCAGTCGGCGGGTGCTTCGCCCTGGGCGACCTCGACGTCCTGGTGCAGCCGGACGGCTCCGGCCAGCGAAGACGCCCCGGCTGCCGTGCAGACGAGGAGCATGGCGAGGAGGGCCGGCGCCACCCGCCGTACGGGAGCGGGGGCGAGCAGAGCCCTGACCCGGGCCGGGACCGGACCACTGGCGGCGCCGGGGGTCAGCGTGGGAGCGGCGGCGGCGTCGCGGGCGCCCTTGGCCGCCAGAGCGGCGCGCCCGACGGCCTGGGCCGCTGTGCCGCGGTCGCCGCAGCGGCGGGCCGCGGCTTCGTCGGCTGCCCGCTCGGCGGCGAACGAGACGTGGTCGGCGACAGAGGTCAGGGCTGGATGGCACCAGCCGGCGAACTGGGCGAGGCACAGGAAGAGGTGGTGCCTGGCGACGAGGTGCGCCCGCTCGTGCGCGAGCAGCGCTTCGCGCTCCACGGGTCCCAGGGCGCGCAGCATGCCGGTGGTCACGACGATCCGGTCCGGCCGGGCCGGTCCGCCCGGCAGCGCGAACGCGTCAGGCCGGGGGTCGTCCAGGACGCACAGCCCTCCGGCGTCCGGGAGGCCGTGGACGAGGCGGCGCACGACGCGCAGGCGCGCCACCTCCGACGCCGTCCCACGCGCCACGCGGACAGCGGTCAGGGCGAGTGCGCCGACGGCGAGCGCCGAGACCCCCAGGACCAGTGGCCGCGGGCCCGCCGTGAGCGGCCGGATCAGCTCCGCGAGGGCGGCCGCCGGAGGAAAGGCCAGGGCCAGCGGCAGCAGCAGGACGCCCAGGCTCGCCAGGACTCCCAGGGTCAGTGCCGTCGTGGCGCAGGTGATCGTCCAGAGCGCGATCTCGGGCCGGACCCTCTGGGTGGTGCGTCGCGCCAGGGGCGCCAGGGCCCAGGGCAGGAGGAGGGGGATCAGCAACAAGGTGATCAACGACCGCCTCCCTCCAGCAGGCGCTTGAGCTCCGCCTCGTCGGCGGCGCTGAGTCCCTCGACGAACCGTGCCAGTACCGTACTGCGGTCGTCGTCCTGGTCCAGTGCCCGGTGCATGCGCTGAGCCGTCAGGCCGTGGGAGTCTTCCAGCGCGAAGTAGAGGAAGCCGCGTCGACCCGGACTCCGTCCCACTGCCCCTTTCTCGTGCAGCCGTGCGAGGAGCGTCGCCACCGTGGTGCGGGCCAGCTTCTGGGGTATCGCGGCCCGCACATCGGCGGCCGACTGCGGCTGACCCGCCGCGCACAGCGCCGCCAGCACGCTCGCCTCCAGCTCGCCGGCGGGCCTGCGCTCACCCACTGCGTCGGTCATGGAACCTTCCCTTCCTCCAGGTCGTCTACAGTGAAGTAGACCGACTACAGTCTTGTAGACGCAAATGGGTCGCTGCCTCGTTCCCCCGGAGGCCCCGGCCCGTCCGTGTCCGGTATACCCGACAGCCGCCATCGAAGGGGCCAGCGCCGATGACGCTCGCGCACCACGCAGCACCCCCGCTCCAACTCGCCGTGAACGTCCTCGACGCGCAGTCGCTGCTCGCCACCTTCGGCACGCTCGGCATCGCCGTGGTCCTCTTCGCCGAGACCGGTCTGCTGATCGGGTTCTTCCTGCCCGGCGATTCCCTGCTGTTCACCGCCGGTCTGCTGTGCGCCTCGGGCTCCGCCGGAGGGTCGGTCCACCTGTCCCTGGGCTGGGTCCTCGTCGCGGCCGCAGCCGGCGCACTGACCGGAGCCCAGGCCGGCTATCTGCTGGGCCGTCGGGCCGGCCCGGCCCTGCTCAAGCGTACGAAGTCGCGCAAGGTCAGTGAGGCCGCCGACAGGGCCGCGGAGATCCTCGAGCGGTACGGACATGCCAAGGCCGTCGTGCTCGCCCGCTTCCTCCCGGTGGTGCGGACCGTGCTGAATCCGCTCGCGGGCGTCCTGGCCGTCCCGGCCCGGACCTTCACCCTCTGGCAGGTCGTCGGCGGTCTGGTGTGGACCGTCGGCCTGGTGCTGGCGGGATACGGCCTCGGCGCGTCGGTCCCGAATGTCGACCGCTACCTGCTGCCGATCATCGCCGTCATCGTCATCGTGTCGCTCGTCCCCGTCGGGCTGGAGCTGCTGCGCTCCCGCCGCTCCCGCGGCGCGAACGGGGGCGCGTGATGCAGACCGCGACCACCGCTCAGGCGTTCGACGGCTCGCGTATCGACGGCACGGTCTATGTCGACGTGGTCGGCGCCGCACACCATGCGCCGTCCTGGCTGGACCGGCTCGTCTCCGGCTACTCGACCTACGGGCTCGCGCTGTTCGCCGTCCTGATGGTGATCGGCTGGTGGCAGGCCCGCCACCGGGACGCGGCGCAGGCCGTGAAGGCGCTGGCCGCGCCCGTGCTCACCGTGCTGGCGTTCCTCGCCAGCAGCTTGCTGAAGCAGGCGGTGCAGGAGAACCGTCCGTGCCAGTCCCTGCACGTGATCACACTGGAGGCGTGTCCCGCCGTCGGTGACTGGTCCTTCCCCAGCAACCACGCCACCCTGGCGGCGGCCGCGGCGGTGGCCCTGTGGTTCGTCAGCGCCCGCCTCGGTGTGATCGCCACGATCGGCGCCTTGGCGATGGCGGCCTCCCGCGTGTGGGTCGGTGCCCACTATCCGCACGACATCGTCGCGGGCCTCGCTCTCGGGGCGCTTGTCGCGGCATTGCTCGCACTGCCCCTCCGTCGCAGCGCCGACGCCCTGGGCGGGCTGCTGACCCGGGGGCGACTGCGTCCGCTCGTCGCCTCGTGACCTCTGCGGGGGCGCCTCGCTTCGCTGACCTCTGAGCTCCGGCTCGCCCGTGCGCCGGGCGAGCCGGAGCTCAGACCTCGTGCCCGCAGACCGGCTGCCCGCCCCGGACGGCACCCAGGGTCTTTCCTCCGGTTCAGGCCGGCTCCGGCCGACGGCGACCCGGAGATTCGACGCCGGTCGTCCGGACGGGAGAAATGTCGGTCGGTGAGGGCTGTTTCGCGTCGGAGGCCGACGGGGACTCGCATGGCACGCCGCCGGAGGGCCGAAGCTCCGTCCGGGCGGCATCACCGTTCACTCAAGTGGACCGCCTTCCGTTGACCTCACCGCACGTGAGGAGCACTCATGCAGACAGACACCCCCTCCACCTCCCGCCTCCGGCACGATCCGCTCGTACGAGGCCTGGGCTGGGCCAGTGCGGCCCTGGGTGTGCCCCAGGTCGTCGCCCCGGAGGGCTTCGCCCGCGCCCTGGGCGTGGACGGCTCCGTCCGGCACCGCACGGCCACGGAGGCCGTCGGCGTGCGCGAGCTGGCGGCGGCGGCCGGACTGCTGGGACGGCCGCACCCCGCCTGGCTCTGGACCCGCGTCGGCGGCGACCTCATGGATCTGACGATGCTCACCCGGGCCCTGAAGAACCACGACGGCCGGGGCCTCAGCCGCACCGTCGCCGCGACCGCCGCGGTCACCGCCATCACCGCCACGGACGTCTACGCGGCCGTGACCCGCACCCGTAGGAGTACGCCCATGGAACTGACCGGGGCCACCACCGTCGCCCGGCCCCCGGATGAGGTCTACGACCTCTGGAGGGACCTGGAGCGGCTGCCGGACTTCATGGCGCACCTGGAGGAGGTGCGCGTCACCGGTCCGGGCACCACTCACTGGCGCGCCACCGCGCCGTTCGGCAGGACGGTCGAATGGGACGCCGAGACCACGGAGGAAGTCGCCGGCCGGCTGATCGCCTGGCGGTCGGTGGACGGCGCCGACATCGACAACTCCGGCGTGGTCCGCTTCGTGCCCGCCCCCGGCGGCCGGGGCACCGAGATCCGGGTGACCCTGCGCTACAAGCTGCCCGGCGGAGCGCTGGGCCAGGCCGCGGCGCGCTACTTCGGCGAGGAACCGCACCAGCAGCTGGACGACGACCTCCGTCGCTTCAAGCAGATCGCGGAGACCGGCGAGGTCGTCCGCTCCGAGGGCGCCCCGGGCGGCAAGCGGGCCCGCCACGAGTTCCCGCAGCACCCGGCCCGACCGCTGACCGAGGACGAACTGAAGGAGGTCCTGGCATGAAGGCGAACAGCTGGACCGGACGCAATTCGGTCGAGGTGCTGGAGGTCCCCGACCCCTCGATCCTGAACAGCCGCGACGTCATCGTGAAGATCACCTCGACGGCGATCTGCGGCTCCGACCTCCATCTGCTCGACGGCTATGTCCCCACCATGGAAAAGGGCGACATCATGGGCCACGAGTTCATGGGGGAGGTCGTCGAGGTCGGCCAGGGCATCACCGACGGCAAACTCCGCGTCGGGGACCGCGTCGTCGTGCCCTTCCCCATCGCGTGCGGCGCCTGCGCGTCCTGCCGCGCGGAGCTGTACTCGTGCTGCGAGAACACCAACCCCAACGCGGGCATCTCGGAGAAGTTCTTCGGCCACCCCACCGCCGGGATCTACGGCTACTCCCACCTCACCGGCGGTTTCGCCGGCGGCCAGGCCGAGTACGCGCGCGTGGTGCTCGCCGACGCCAACGCCCTGAAGATCGAGTCGGACCTCACCGACGAGCAGGTGCTGTTCCTGTCCGACATCCTGCCGACCGGGTACATGGGTGCCGACATGTGCGACATCCAGGAAGGTGACGTCGTCGCCGTCTGGGGCGCCGGTCCGGTCGGCCAGTTCGCCATGGACAGCGCCCGGGTCCTGGGCGCGGAGAAGGTCATCGCGATCGACAAGGAGCCCTACCGGCTCGACATGGCGGCCGCCCAGGGCTACACCACCATCAACTTCGAGGACACCGACGTACGCTCCGCGCTGCTCGAACTCACCGGCGGCCGGGGACCCGACAAGTGCATCGACGCGGTCGGCATGGAGGCCACCCACGGGGCCTCCCACATCCACCTCTACGACCGCGCCAAGCAAGCGGTCCGCTCCGAGACGGACCGGCCCCACGCCCTGCGCCAGGCCATCCTGTCCTGCCGCAGCGGCGGCGTGGTGTCGGTCATCGGCGTCTACGGCGGGATGATCGACAAGTTCCCGGCGGGTGCCTGGATGAACCGGTCCCTGACCCTGCGCACCGGGCAGTGCCACGTGCAGAAGTACATGAAGCCGCTGCTGGGTCTCATCGAGCAGGGCAAGATCGACCCCACCCGGATCATCACCCACCGGCTGCCCCTGTCCGAGGCACCGACCGGCTACGACCTGTTCAAGCACAAGAAGGACGGCTGCGAGAAGGTCGTCCTGTCGCCGTGAGGGCCGCGCCGTTGAACCGCGGCGCCCTGACTGGCTGACGCCGGCCGGTCCAGCAGGCATCGCCCGGGGAGCCGGGTGCCGGGCCCGCTCGGCCGTACCCCCCCCCGGACCGGGGGGCCCCGCCTCGTCCGGGCCACGACGCCGGTCTGTCGACCCGTCAGTCGGTTCCCTCGGTCCCGGGACCCGACAGGCTGACGACGCCGTCGAGTTCGGCCAGCTCCGCCATGAGCCGGTACACGTCGCCGGCGCCCTCGATGGACAGGTCCACCCGGGTGTTGCCCGTCGCCGGCCCGGCCTCCCCGCCGTCGTCCCGCAGGGTGCGGTCGATCCGGACGTTCACCACGAGGAAGCCCGCAGCGGTGCAGCGTTCGAGGACGCGGGGCAGGACCCCGCGCCGGGGCAGGTAGGACAGGCGCAGATCGGTCTCCTCGACGGTGGAGATGGCCGGGATGCGCCGGGTGAGCAGGGGATAGCCGCGCACGATGAGGAGGTAGGCCCCGGTCACGGCCAGTGCCAGCAGCCAGAGCCCGCCACCGCACGCCATGCCGACGGCCGCCGTCAGCCAGACCGTGGCGGCCGTGGTCAGCCCCCGCACGATGTCCCGCCGTACGAAGATCAGGCCGCCTCCGATGAAACCGATGCCCGAGACGATCTGCGCCGCCACCCGGGAGGGGTCCAGGCTGACGTGCGACAGACCGAGCACGTCGTCGAAGCCGTGCTGGGAGACCTCCATGAAGAGCGCCGCTCCCAGCCCCACCAGTGTGTGGGTGCGCAGGCCGGCACTCTTCTGCTGAAACGCCCGCTCCAGACCGATCACCGTCGACAGCACCAGGGCCAGGCCGAGTTCGGCGAGCTGCCGCAGGCCTTGGCCGGTGCTCGGGTTCCACAGCAGCGACGCGCTCCAGTGCACGGTCTCTCCATCACAGTCCGTCCGGCCATCCGACCGGCCCGGCCTCGCAAGGCCGCGCCCAGGCCACCCTGACACGGCAGACGCCCGCCGGGCGGCGCCGCTCCGGAGCGG
>NZ_MUNH01000573.1:0-728 GCF_002154615.1 Streptomyces recifensis | reverse complement strand
CCTCGCGCTCCAGCTGGAGCAGGACGACGACGACATGGACCTCCTCCACCGCACCCTCTTCCAGCACCTCATCGACGACCGCTGGAAGCACGGCATCGAGACGGCGGTCGACGTCACCCTCCTCGGCCGCTACTACGAGCGCTACGCGGACCACGCGGTGTCCGTCGCGAAGCGGGTCGTGTACCTGGTGACGGGCGAACACGCGGACGAGATCCAGCCGGAGGGCACGGCGGGCTGAGCCGCCTCTCTGAGTACGGGTGCTCATGTGCGGCCCCGCCTGCCGGCCGCACGCTGCCTCCATGACGGAAACCCGCCCGGCCAGACGCCGGTTCCCCTGGTCGCGCCGCACCCGCCCGGGCGTGGACCTCGCCCTGGCGATCCCCCTGTTCCTGCTGGAGACGGGCTGGGTGGTGCTGGACGCGATATACGGCGCCGGCCTGGAGGTGTGGGCGGCGCAGGGCGAACAGGCGCGGATCGACGCGGCGGAACTCGCCTTCATGGAACGGCTGCGGGTGCTGCAGATCGCGGCGCTCGTCCTGGTCGTCCTCGCGGCGGTCTTCCGCGCCCGCTGGACGGCGATCGCCCACCTGCTGCTGGCCCTCCTGCTGGGCGGCGCGCTGGCGGTCGAGCGGCACGACTGGGAGAGGAGCCACTCGGCGCCGGGGTGTGTGCATTACCGCGCAGGTTGCTGAGCGAGCGGCCTGCCTGCGGGCGTCGGCGCAGGTGGG
>NZ_MUNH01000056.1:13735-14109 GCF_002154615.1 Streptomyces recifensis | reverse complement strand
CGCCCCGGCCCCGCCGCCCGGCCTCCGCCAAGGGCGGCGCCGCCACTCCCTGGCTGCTCCTCGCGCCCTGTCTGCTGATCCTCGCCGGCGTCATGGGCTACCCCCTGGTCCGGCTGGTCACCCTGTCGTTCCAGAAGTTCGGCCAGTCCCAGCTCTGGGGCTTCCAGGAGCCGGAGTCCGTCGGCTTCGCCAACTTCTCCAAGGTGCTGGGCGACGGCGACTTCTGGCAGGTCGTGCTGCGCACCGTCGGCTTCACCGCCGGGGCCGTCGTCTTCACGATGGTCCTCGGCATGCTGATCGCCCTGCTGCTCCAGCGGGTCTCCGGCTGGGTGAAGACCCTCGTCAACATCGCGCTGGTGGCGAGCTGGGGCATG
>NZ_MUNH01000056.1:0-13689 GCF_002154615.1 Streptomyces recifensis | reverse complement strand
GCCCGGCTGGACGGCGCGGGCTCCTGGGGTGTCTTCCGGTACGTCACCCTGCCGGTGCTCAAGCCGGTGATCGTCATGCTGACGACCCTCTCGGTCATCTGGGACATGGGTGTCTTCCCGCAGGTCTTCGTGATGCGCAACGGCCACCCCGAGGCCCAGTTCCAGCTCCTCACCACCTACTCCTACGACCGCGCCTTCGTGGTCAACGACTACGCCCAGGGCTCCGCCATCGCCCTCATCACCGTGGTGCTGCTGCTCGGCGTCGTCGCCGTCTACATGCGCCAGATGCTCAAGATCGGAGAGGTCGAGTGACCAGCACGGCTTCCCCCGCCCGCCGGACCTCCAAGGCCGGCTGGAACATCCTCGGCCTCCTCGTCGCCGCCACCGCGGGCTTCCCCGTCTACTGGATGCTCGACACCGCGATCAAACCGGCCAAGGACGCCATCGACCCCGACCCGAGCCTGCTGCCCACCGGGTTCACCCTGGACAACTTCAGCCGGGCCTTCGACATCGCCGACTTCTGGGGGCCGGTCGGCCGCAGCCTGGTCGTCTCGCTGTCGGTGGTCCTCATCGGCGTCGTCGTGGGCATGCTCGCCGCCCTCGCCATCTCCCGGTTCGCCTTCCGGGGCCGGAAGATCGTGATCGTCGGCATCCTCGCGGTGCAGATGGTGCCGCTCGTCGCCATGATCATCCCGGTCTTCCTGCTGCTGAACGACCTGCATCAGTACGACAAGCTCACCGGCCTGATCATCACCTATCTGACCTTCATCCTGCCGTTCACGGTGTGGACCCTGCGCGGCTTCATCGTCAACATCCCGCGCGAGCTGGAGGAGGCGGCCATGGTGGACGGCTGCTCCCGCACCGGCGCCTTCATCCGCGTGGTCTTCCCGCTGCTCGCCCCCGGCATGGTCGCCACCTCGGTCTACGGCTTCATCCAGGCGTGGAACGAGTACCTCTACGCCCTGATGCTGCTCAGCCAGGAGAACCAGACGGCCACCGTCTGGCTCGGCAACTTCACCACCAAGCACGGCACCGAATACGCCCCGATGATGGCCGGCGCCACCATGATGGCCGTGCCGATCGTCGTGCTGTTCCTCCTCGTCCAGCGCAAGATGGCCGCGGGGCTGACCGCGGGCGCCGTGAAGGGATAACGCCACCCGATGACGACAATCGCCCGCGGTACGGACACCCTGACGCGCGACGCGCTCACCGTCCTCCAGCCCGGCTTCACCGGCACCACCGCCCCCGACTGGCTGCTGCGCCGGCTCGGCGAGGGCCTCGCCTCGGTCGGCCTGTTCGGCCGCAACATCGTCTCGCCCGAACAACTGTCGGCCTTGACCGCCCAGTTGCGTGCCGAGCGGCCCGACGTGCTGGTGGCCATCGACGAGGAGGGCGGGGACGTCACCCGCCTCGAGGCCCGTACCGGCTCCTCCTTCCCCGGCAACCACGCCCTCGGCGCGGTGGACGACGTGGACCTGACCCAGGCGGTCGCCCGGGAACTCGGCCGCCGTCTCGCCGCCTGCGGGGTGCACCTCAACTGGGCGCCCTCCGCCGACGTCAACTCCAACCCCGACAACCCGGTCATCGGCGTCCGCTCCTTCGGCGCCGACACCGGCCTGGTCGCCCGGCACACCGCCGCCTACGTCACCGGCCTGCAGTCCGCCGGGGTCGCGGCCTGCACCAAGCACTTCCCGGGCCACGGCGACACCGCCGTCGACTCCCACCACGCGCTGCCCCGCATCGACGTGGCCGCCGACGTGCTCCAGGCCCGCGAACTCGCGCCCTTCCGGGCCGCCCTCGCGGCGGGCACCCGCGCGGTGATGAGCGCTCACATCCTGGTCCCCGCGCTGGACCCGGACCGTCCCGCGACTCTCTCCCGGCCGGTCCTCACCGACCTGCTGCGCGGCGAACTCGGCTACCAGGGGCTGATCGTCACCGACGGCATGGAGATGCGCGCCGTCTCCGGCACCTACGGCATCGAGCACGGCAGCGTCCTCGCCGTAGCGGCCGGCGCCGACGCCATCTGTGTGGGCGGCGGCCTCGCCGACGACGAGACGGTACGGCGGCTGCGCGACGCCCTGGTGACCGCCGTGCGCTCCGGCGAACTCCCCGAGGAGCGCCTCGCGGACGCGGCCCGCCGGGTGCGCGAACTGGCCGCCTGGACGGTGAACGGAACCACCGGGGACACCGCCCCCGACCCCGGGGTCGGACTGCGCGCGGCCCGCCGGGCCCTGACGGTGACCGGCGAAGAGTCCTTCACCCCGCTCACCGAGGCGCCCTACGTGGCCGCCTTCACCCCGGTCGCCAACATCGCGGTGGGCGACGAGACCCCCTGGGGCGTGGCCGCGGAGCTGTCCAGGCTGTTGCCGGGCACCCTCACCGGGAGCTTCACCGGCGACGCGGCCGGCACCGACGCCCTCGCGGCGGCGGGGGAGCGCCGGCTGGTCGCGGTGGTCCGCGACGAACACCGCCACCCCTGGATGGCCAAGGCGCTGACCACCCTCCTGACCGCCCGCCCGGACACCGTCGTCGTCGAGATGGGCGTCCCCCAGTCCCCACCCCGAGGCCACCTCCACCTCGCCACTCACGGCGCGGCCCGCGTCTGCGGCCGGGCCGCGGCGGAGGTCATCGCGGGGGCGTGAGCCCACGCCCGGTCCCCGTGGCGCGCCCACGGGGACCGAGGTGTCTTTACAGGCCCTGCCACTCCGGCTTGTGGGCGTAGGTGTGGCGGAAGTAGTCCGCGAGCTTCAGCTTGGAGGCGGCGGCCTCGTCGGCGACGACCGTGGCGTGCGGGTGGAGCTGGAGGGCGGAGGCCGGGCAGACCGCCGCGACCGGGCCCTCGACGGTGGCGGCGACCGCGTCCGCCTTGCCCTCGCCGGTGGCGAGCAGCACCAGGTGGCGGGCCTCCAGGATGGTGCCGATGCCCTGGGTGATCACGTGGTGCGGTACCTGGTCGATGTCGCCGTCGAAGAAGCGGGCGTTGTCGATCCGGGTCTGCTCGGTCAGCGTCTTGATCCTGGTGCGCGAGGCGAGCGAGGAGCACGGTTCGTTGAACCCGATGTGGCCGTCCGTGCCGATGCCGAGGAGCTGGAGGTCCACGCCCCCGGCCGCGGCGAGCGCCCGGTCGTACTCCTCGCACGCCGCCTGCACGTCGTCGGCGGTGCCGTCGGGGCCGGTGAACGCGTCCATGGGGATGCCGAGCGGCTCCAGCACCTCGCGGCGCAGCACCGAGCGGTAGGACTCGGGGTGGTCGGCAGGCAGCCCCACGTACTCGTCGAGCTGGGCGATCCTGGCCCGGTGGGTGTCCACCGCGCCCGCGCGCACCTTGGCCGCGAGGGCCTGGTAGACGGGCAGCGGGGTGGAGCCGGTGGCCACCCCGAGCAGGGCGTCGGGCTTGCGGCGAAGCAACTGGGCCATGGATTCGGCTATCAGCTCGCCGCCCGCCGCGGCGTCCGGGACGATGACAACTTCCACGCTGGGCCTGCCGATCTGGAAGAGGGCCGACGGTCGCTGGGGACCGGGGGAGCGCTGGCTATGTGGTTTAGACCAATCTAGCAGAGCGGTCCCCGCCGTACGTGGCGGAAATCGCCAGGCCGACGACCTCCCGCAGGCCAGTCGGCCGGGCTAGGCTGCCGGTACGGTGCGGCCCGCCGCCCACGGGTTCGGGGCCCTCGGGCCATGGACACGCCCGCGTGGTCTAGTCCAGAATGCGGGAGAGGCTCCACGCAGGACGACAAGCTGACAAGCCTCCGTCTTCCCCGCACAGGAAGGCGGATCGAGGAACCGGCGCTCTCTGCCCTGACTGCTCCGGCTCCTCGGCCTTCGGCCGACCGGGACCGCACACCCCACGGCCGATGATGCTCCGGGCTGCGGCGCGGAGAGGGCTGAGGGTCCCTCTCAGGCGCCGCGGCCCGCGGGTGTCTTTTCGGCCAGTGACGCGGCCCCGGTACGCTCGCAGCGTGCCCTCCATGAACGAACTCGTCCGCCAGCACACCGCCCTCGGGGACACCGACCTCGAGTGGCTCCATCTGCTGGTCTCGGAGTGGCAACTGCTCTCCGACCTCTCCTTCGCCGACCTCGTCCTGTGGGTCCCCACCAGCGACGGCACCCGGTACGTCTCGGTCGCCCAGATGCGCCCGAACACCGGCCCGACCTCCTACCAGGACGACATGGTCGGCCACCTGGTCCCGCGCGGCCGCCGCCCCATGCTGGACGCGGCCCTGGACGAGGGCCGGATCGTGCGCGAGGGCGACCCGGAATGGCGCGAAGAGGTCCCCGTACGGGTCGAGTCCATCCCGGTACGGCGTGAGGGCCGCGTCCTCGGGGTCATCGCCCGCAACACCAACCTGCTGACCGTGCGCACCCCGAGCCGGCTGGAACTCACCTACCTCCAGAGCGCCTCGGACCTCGCGCAGATGATCGCGGCCGGTTCCTTCCCGTTCCCCGACCAGCAGGTCGACATGGACGCCTCCCCGCGCGCGGGCGACGGCCTGATCCGGGTGGACGCCGACGGCATCGTCCAGTACGCCTCCCCGAACGCGCTCTCCGCCTACCACCGGCTGGGTCTCGCCGCCGACCTGGTGGGCCACCACCTCGGCCGCACCACCGCCGAACTCGCCCCGACGAGGGGCCCGGTGGACGAAGCGCTCGCCAAGGCGGCCAGCGGCTACGCGCCCCGCGAGTTCGAGATCGAGGCGAACGACGGGGTCATCCAGTTCCGGTCCATCCCGCTCAAGCCCAAGGGCACCCGTATCGGTTCCCTGGTGCTCTGCCGGGATGTCACCGAACTCCGGCGCCGGGAAAGGGAGTTGATTACCAAGGACGCCACCATCCGGGAGATCCACCACCGGGTGAAGAACAACCTCCAGACGGTCGCCGCCCTGCTGCGGCTCCAGGCCCGGCGCATCGACTCCGAGCGCGGCCGGGAGGCGCTGGAGGAGGCCGTGCGACGGGTCGGCTCCATCGCCATCGTGCACGAGACGCTGTCTCAGAACCTGGACGAGCGCGTGGAGTTCGACGACATCGCCGACCGGGTGCTGGCGATGGTCGCGGAGATCTCGCCGGGCAAGGTGACCGGCCGGCGCAGCGGCCGCTTCGGCTGGCTGGATGCCGAGGTGGCCACCCCGCTGTCGATGGTGCTGACCGAGGTGCTGCAGAACGCCCTGGAGCACGGCTTCCGGGAGGGCGACACCGGAACGGTCGAGGTCTCGGCGGTACGCGGCGGCACCACCAAGGAGGCCCGGCTGCTGGTCACCGTCCAGGACGACGGGGTCGGCCTGCCCGAGGGCTTCGACCCGCACACCGCGGGCAACCTCGGCCTCCAGATCGTGCGGACGCTGGTGGAGGGCGAGCTGGGCGGCACCTTCGACATGATCCCGGCACCGGAGCGCGGCACCCGGGTCATCCTCGACATCCCGGTGCGGCCGCAGAAGTGAGGCCCCGCCAGACGGGCGTGGGCAAGCGAAAAGCCCCGGACCAGTGATGGTCCGAGGCTGGTGCTCGTTGCTGAGCTGCTCCGCTGAGGCGGAGCCCCCCGGGTCCGGCGGAGCCGGGACCCGGGGAAAGCATCGGGGGTACTGCGCGCTGCGGCTCGGGGCGGGAGAAGCGTGGTGCCCGGTACGGGAGTTCCCGTCGGGCCCACGCGCCGCCAAGCTCAGGCTGTCAGCAGGGGTGACTCGTCAGGCAGAAGCCTGGCGAGCACGGTTGCGGGCGGCGCGGCGCTTCATCGCGCGACGCTCGTCCTCGCTCAGACCACCCCAGACGCCGGAGTCCTGACCGGACTCGAGCGCCCACTGCAGACACTGCTCGATCACCGGGCAGCGACGGCAGACGGCCTTGGCTTCCTCGATCTGCAGCAGCGCGGGACCGGTGTTGCCGATGGGGAAGAACAGCTCGGGGTCTTCCTCGCGGCAAACGGCGTTGTGACGCCAGTCCATGGCTGCTACCTCTCCTTGGTATTACATGCAGATTGCTTGTGAATGTGAACGCTTTCACGAGTCCCTCAACAAGTGAAGGGCCGATCACCGGGTCTCCCCGGCGTGGTCCTTGTTTTGAAGAGGGGTTCTGGCGACCACTGGAAGCCGGTCTTGCGGGCCGTCCCGATCGCCATGTAGAGACTCGCAAACCTCGGCGACGGATACAACCCCTTCCCGAAGATTTTTTTTGATTCCTCGGTGTCGACTAGGTCACAGCCGTACTTCCATGGGGTGGACGGTGGCCTAAACGTTCGAGTGAAAGGACTTTGGCCCGTTCCGCTCACACAATCACACGCAGTGCACGGCGAACGCCTGTGAACGTCACGCTCGTCCGCAGCCCCAGGTGGTCACCGTCCATCTGAAGGGGCAGAGGGACCTTCGAATGCAAGGTGAAGCGGTCCAGGTCGTGCAGCGAGACCGCGTGTCTCCCATGCGGTCCCCGCTCGGGGGACGAAGTGAGCAACTGGGTCGCATACCGGGCAACCGCGGCCGTGGAGAGCCGCTTCAGCCCGAGCACGTCGATGCCTTTATCGAACGACGCCTTAGGTGATGTGTACATCGGGCGATTGCCGAGATACGTCCATGGCGATGTGTTCGAGACTATGGCGACGGCGAGATCCGACACCGGTTCCGCACCCGGTCGCCGCAGGGTGATGGTGCCGTGTCTGCGATTCGGTTCACCCATGAACTGCCTTGCTACTTGGCGGACATAGAGCGCGTGCGTCGACTTCTTGCCGCGCTCCCGTTCCCTTTCGACTCTGCCCACAACTCCGGCATCGAAGCCGAGTCCGGCGTTGAAAGTGAACCAGCGCTCCGGCACCGCCTCGTCCGCGGTGCCCGGCGTGCCCGAGGTGAGTCCGAGGCCCACCACGCGTTCCCGGCGCTCGCGCAGGGCGTCCAGCAGGGCGCCGGTCGCCTCGACGGGATCGTTGGGCAGGCCGAGCGCGCGGGCGAAGACATTGGTCGAGCCGCCGGGGACCACCGCGAGACCGGGCAGCCGCTCGGGGTCCGGGCCGGCGTGCAGCAGGCCGTTGACCACCTCGTTCACGGTCCCGTCGCCGCCGAGGGCCACCACCATGTCGATGTCGTCACTCTCCGCAGCCGACCGCCCCAGGTCGCGCGCGTGACCGCGGTACTCGGTGTTGACGACGTCCAGCTTCATCTCGCTGGCGAGGGCGTGGATCAGTACGTCGCGTCTGCGGGCGCTTGTGGTGGTTGCCGCCGGATTGACCACGAGAAGTGCACGCATGCATGGCAGCGTACCTACTGGGGGGTATCCGGCCCAGGGAGAGCCGGAGATCCATGGACGAAGAGGGCGTGAGCCTCACCACGCACCCTCCGGGGCCCGTCGCGCACGGGGCTACCCTTCTCGGGTGAGCAGTGAGCAGACCCCCGCGCAGACCTCCGTGCCGGAGACCGCCGGCACCGCCCCGGCCGCCGGAGAGCGCCCGCGCCGCCTGACGTACGCCGCCGCGCTGGCCGCGCTGGAGGGGATCGCCCTCGTCGTGGCGGGCGGGTGGATCCTCGTGCTCGGTCTGGCCGGCGCTCCCGAGAGCCGTCAGCAGGCGATCACGGGCGGGATCACCCTGCTGGTGCTCGCGCTGCTGCCACTGCTCGCCGCGCGCGGGCTGTGGCAGGTGCGCCGCTGGAGCCGGGGCCCCGCCGTCATCACCCAGATCCTCGCGCTGCCGGTCGCCTACAACCTGCTCCAGGCCGACAGCATCGCCATCGGGGCGGGCATCGCCCTCGCCGTGGTCTCGGTGACCGCGCTGGTGCTGCTGGTCAACCCGGCCACGACCCGCGCCCTCGGGATCACCGGGCCGGGCCGCGCCGGATAACGCCCCGCCCGGGCGCCCCTACTCCTCCACCAGGAGCTTCTCCCGCAGCTGGGCCAGGGTGCGGGCCAGCAGCCGGGAGACGTGCATCTGAGAGATGCCGACCTCCTGCGCGATCTGCGACTGGGTCATGTTGCCGAAGAAGCGCAGCAGCAGAATGCGCTTCTCACGCGGGGGGAGGTCCTCCAGCAGCGGCTTGAGCGACTCCCGGTACTCCACCCCCTCCAGCGCCTCGTCCTCCGCGCCGAGGGTGTCGGCGACCGCCGGCGACTCGTCGTCGGTGTCGGGGACGTCCAGCGACAGCGTCGAGTACGCGTTCGCCGACTCCAGTCCCTCCAGCACCTCCTCCTCGGAGATCGCCAGCTTCTGGGCCAGCTCGTGCACCGTGGGGGAGCGGCCGTGCAGCTGCGACAGCTCGGCCGTCGCCGTGGTGAGCGCGAGCCGCAGCTCCTGGAGCCGGCGCGGCACCCGCACCGCCCAGCCCTTGTCCCGGAAGTGCCGCTTGATCTCACCGACGACCGTGGGAGTGGCGTACGTGGAGAACTCCACCCCCCGCTCCGGGTCGAACCGGTCCACCGACTTGATCAGTCCGATGGTGGCGACCTGGGTGAGGTCGTCCAGCGGCTCGCCCCGGTTGCGGAAGCGGCGCGCCAGATGCTCGACGAGCGGCAGGTGCATGCGGACCAGCCGGTTGCGCAGCTCCGCGTACTCCGGGCTGCCGTCCTTCAGGCCGCGCAGCTCCACGAAGAGCGCCCGCGCCCCGCTGCGGTCGTGCGGGTCGTGCCGTGCCGCCCGGACGGTCTCCGCGCCCGGCGCGGAGTCCTCGGCGTATCGCTCGTGCTCGCTCATCGTCCCGCCCGTAGCCCTTCCCCGAGCCCTCGCCCCCGCGCGGTCGGCGGGCTGCTCCCCGCCGCGCTCCCCCGGTGGCGCGCTCCGCACGGCACCCTCGCCGCCGGCCCGCGCGGAGTCGTCCTCCGGGTGGGGCCGGGCCTGCTCGGGGATGCCGTCGACGCCGTCGGCCATGTGCCGGGGGCCGTCCTGGGGGACCGCCCGCAGGCTCTCGGCCTGCTTGGCCGGCAGTTCTCGCGCGCCGCGCTCTTCGTCCCGCACCGGACCGTCCCCGTTCCTCACGCCGGGCCGGGGCCCGCGCCGCGCTGTTTGTAGAGACTGATCGACACGGTCCGGTCCTCGTCGACGGCGGACGACACCTTGCCCGCGAGGGCCGACAGCACGGTCCAGGCGAACGTGTCGCGCGACGGGGCGTGGCCGTCGGTGGTCGGAGCGGACACCGTGACCTCCAGCGAGTCGTCGACGAGGCGGAAGACGCAGCTCAGCACGGAGCCGGGCACGGCCTGCTGGAGCAGGATCGCGCAGGCCTCGTCGACCGCGATGCGCAGGTCCTCGATCTCGTCCAGGGTGAAGTCCAAGCGGGCCGCCAGACCGGCCGTGGCCGTCCGCAGCACCGACAGGTAGGCACCCGCGGCCGGAAGCCGGACTTCCACGAAGTCCTGGTTCGCCGTGGGCTCGCCTGCGATCTGGGACACCCTCACCTCCATGGTGGTACAAGCTTCACGGGGCCGAGGGTCGCCCCCCGGGGTAACGCATACGTGGTTCCGCGGTGACGCTATCGCGCTCGGAACGTTCCTGTCCCCGCGCCCCCGGCCCCCTGGCGTTACTCACAGTAAAGCTCCGTATACGCTCCGTGTCTAGGGGGTGGGGCGGATTCAAATGGGAAGAGCGCGCGCCGGGTTGACGTACCCAGGCATCGGGCGCTCGAACCACCGGGAACACCGCCGTGCCGTCCACTGTCACACGAGTACGTGGTCCACGAAACACCACCGCCAGTCGTCTCCGGGTTCGAACGTCCGCATCACCGGGTGACCCGAGTCCGCGTGGTGCTTCGTGGCGTGCCGGTTCGGCGAGGAGTCGCAGCAGGCGACATGCCCGCAGCTGAGGCAGAGCCGCAACTGCACCGGGTCGGTCCCGTCCGCGAGACACTCCAGGCACGTCTCGCTCTGCGGGCCGGGTTCCGGGAGCGGCAGCACCGCGACGTGCGTGCACTGTTTCATGATTGCCAGATTACGTCGGGAGCGCGGAAATCCGCGCGGAGAATGAGGGTGGGCGAGGACATGGACGTGATGCCGCTCCTGCTGCTGATCGCGGGGAGCGCGGCCGTCGCGGGGATCGCCCGGCGGGGGCCGGTACCCGCGCCGCTGCTGTTGGTGGCGGTCGGCCTCGTCGCTTCCTACCTGCCGGGGGTGCCGGACTACACCCTCGACCCCGAGGTGGTCCTCCCGCTGCTGCTGCCCCCGCTGCTGTACACCTCGGCGACCGACAGCTCCTACCTGGACCTACGCGCCCAGGCGCGGCCCGTCGCGCTGCTGTCGGTGGGCTACGTCCTGTTCGCCACGGTCGTCGTGGGCTGGGTCGCCCATCTGATCGTGCCCGGTCTCCCGCTGACCGCCGCGCTGGTGCTGGGGGCGGTGGTGGCGCCGCCCGACGCGGTAGCGGCCACCGCGGTCGCCCGCCGCCTCGGGCTGCCGTCCCGGATCACCACGATCCTCCAGGGCGAGTCCCTGCTGAACGACGCCACCGCCATCACCGCGTACAAGGTCGCGCTCGCCGCCGCCATCGGGGAGGGCGCCACCTGGGCGGGCGGGCTGCTCGAGTTCCTGATCGCCGCGGTCGGCGGTGTCGGGGTCGGGCTCGTGCTGATGGCACCGCTGCACTGGCTGCGCACGCATCTGCGTGAGCCGCTCCTGCAGAACACTCTGTCGCTGCTGATCCCGTTCGTCGCCTACAGCGTCGCCGAGCAGTTCCACGCCTCCGGGGTGCTCGCGGTCGTGGTCGTCGCGCTCTACCTCGGACACCGCTCGTGGGAGGTCGACTTCGCCACCCGGCTCCAGGAGGAGGCGGTGTGGAAGATGGTCGCCTTCATCCTGGAGTCCGCCGTCTTCGCCCTGATCGGACTCCAGTTGCGGGTCGTCGTCGAGGGGCTGGGCCCCAACGAGGGCATGCGGGCGGTCATTTACGCCGCGGTTCTCTTCCTGGTCGTCGTGCTGGCCCGGCTCGCCTGGGTCTACCCGGCCGCCTTCCTGCCCCGCGTGCTGTCCGCCCGCATCCGGGAACGCGAGGAGAACCCCACCTGGCGGGGTGCCCTGGTCACCGGCTGGGCCGGGATGCGGGGCGTGGTCTCGCTCGCCATCGCCTTCTCCATCCCGGTCACCGTGCACGGGGGGCACCCCTTCCCGCAGCGCAACCTGATCCTCTTCCTGACCTTCACCACGGTCATCGGCACCCTGGTCATCCAGGGCCTGAGCCTGCCCCCGCTGATCCGGGCCCTGCGCTTCCCGCCCCGCGACCCGCGCGCGGACACCCTCGCCGAGGCCAACGCCCAGGCCCAGGCGTCCCGCGCGGCCGAGAACCGGCTCGAAGAACTCCTCGACGACGAGCGCAACACCCTGCCCGAGCCGCTCGCCGACCGGCTGCGCGCGGCACTGGAGCGCCGCCGCAACGCGGTCTGGGAACGCCTGGGCCAGACGAACCCCGTCACCGGCGAGTCCGTGGACGACACCTACCGCCGGCTGTCCCGCGAGATGATCAGCGCCGAGCGCGACGTATTCGTACGCCTGCGTGACCACCGCTACATCGACGACGAGATGCTCCGTGCCCTGCTGCGCCGGCTCGACCTGGAGGAGGCGGCCGCGGACCGGGAAGTGGCCTAAAACGTACTGTCCGGGAAGGGCCGCCCGGTGATCACCGCGGCCACGGCGGTCCCGCGAGGGAAGGCGCCCTCCTCGGCCAGCGCGGTGAGCGCGTACAGCAACTTGGCGACATACAGCCGCTCCACGGGCACCCCGTGCCGGTTCTCGAAGTCGGCCGCGAAGGCGTCCAGTTCCGGGGTCGTACGGGCGTAGCCGCCGAAGTGGAAGCGTTCCTCCAGCGACCAGTCGCCGGTGCGGGTGCCGAAGGCCCGCTCCTGGAGCGCGCGCACCTCGGCCGTCAGGAAGCCGCCCTTGAGTACGGGCACGCCGAGCGCGCGCTGGCCGGGGGCGAGACCGGCGGCCAGCCCGGCGAGCGTGCCACCGGTGCCGCAGGCCACCGCGACCACCTCGGCCCGGCCCGCCAGTTCCTCGCCCAGCGCCACGCAGCCGCGTACCGCCTCGGCGTTGCTGCCGCCCTCGGGGACGACGTACGCGCCCTCCGCGCGGGCCGCGCGCAGGAGCGCGGCCAGGGTCTCCGGGTCGCCCTTGCGCCGGTACGTGGCCCGGTCGGTGAAGTGCAGCCGCATGCCGTCGGCCGCGCATCGGGCCAGGGACGGGTTCAGCGGGCGGCCTGCCAGTTCGTCGCCGCGCACCACGCCGACGGTGGGCAGGCCGAGCAGCCGCCCGGCGGCCGCGGTGGCGCGCAGATGGTTGGAGTACGCGCCACCGAAGGTGACCAGCGCCCGGCCCCGCGCCGCCTCGATGTTCGGCACGAGCTTGCGCCACTTGTTGCCGATCAGCTCCGGGTGGATCAGATCGTCCCGCTTGAGCAGCAGCCGCACGCCGTGCCGGGAGAAGCGGTCGTCCCGCACCTCCGTGAGAGGGGAGGGGAGTGCCGCAGCGAGGGGGTCGGCGCTGGTCATCCGGCCATTGTCGCCCCTGCGGCGGGGACCTCAGCCCTTCAGCTGCGCCTTGATCCGCGAGCGGAGCGAGGACATGGTGAAGCCGCGCGGGTCCACCTTTCCGGGCTGCCACTCCAGGTGGCCGATGACCGAACGTTCCGTCCAGCCGTGGTGGCGGCAGATCGCCGCGGCGGCCCGCACGATCGCCTCCATCTGGACCTCGGGCCAAGGGTCCTTCCCGTCGCCGAGGTTCTCGCACTCGAAACCGTAGAAGTACCGGTTGCCGTCGGTGTTGGACTCGTTGTCGGGCGGCAGCCCCTTCTCGGCGATGACCGCGCGGAGCACCTCGTCGTCACCGAGACCAGCGTGGTTGGCGCGGCCGTAGCCGACCAGGTGGACCTTGCCGTCCTTGGTGATCACGCCGTGGCAGAGCGGGCCGGGAAGCTCGTCGTAGCCCTCGCGGCACAGCTCGACGGTGCGGGCGCTGCCGCTGGTCACCGTGTGGTGGATCATGACGCCGTGCATCGGGCCCCAGGGGCCCTTGTGGTTGCGGTTGTGGGTCCGCCAGTTGCCGACCTCCACGACCTTGAGGCCCTCGGCCTTCAGCGCGCTCAGAAAACCGCTCGCGGACATGGGTGGGGACATGGCCGCCTCCTTCGTACCGTTCGGGAAGTTTTGGACGGACCGGCCGTCCCGGCCCACCCGTCACGGTGCTTGTACCGACGCACGGGGGTGGGAACCACATCGTTCGCTCGCTGTGCGAGCCGATCCGGCCATTTCCGTGGCCGGGTCGCCCAGTCTGCCCAGTAGTCCGATGATCCATTCCCCTTCTTTCGGGTAATGGTGCGGGCACGCTCCGTGATGAAAGGCTCGACCCCGAGACCGATGCCCGGCGAGATCCGGCACGGGATACACGGGAGGGCAATTCCTTATGTCGGTAGGCGAAGAGGTCCGCACCGAGCAGGGCAAGCCGCAGCAGTCCCTGGGCACGGCGGCCGCGCGGAACCTGGCCACCACCACCAAATCCGCACCCCAGATGCAGGAGATCAGCTCCCGCTGGCTGCTGCGCAACCTGCCCTGGGTCGACGTCCAGGGCGGCACGTACCGGGTGAACCGGAGGCTGACGTACGCCGTGGGGGACGGCCGCATCACCTTCGTGAAGACGGGGGACCAGGTCGAGGTCATCCCGGCCGAGCTGGGCGAACTGCCCGCGCTGCGCTCGTACGAGGACGAAGAGGTGCTCACCGAGCTGGCCCGGCGCTGCCGGCAGCGC
>NZ_MUNH01000572.1:0-2660 GCF_002154615.1 Streptomyces recifensis | reverse complement strand
GCTCCAGCTGGAGCGCGAGGTCGACGTCCTTGGTGATGATGACCTCCGCCGCCTTCGCCATGAGGCGCTGCGCGAGCTGGCCCATCTCCAGGATGGTGGCGTGCAGGTCCTGCGGGACCGCGCGCTCGGGGAACCGCAGCCGGGTCAGCTTGGCCACGTGCTGGGCGAGGTCGCCCGAGCGCTCCAGGTCGGCCGACATCCGCAGCGAGGTGACGACGATGCGCAGGTCCGTCGCCACCGGCTGCTGCCGCGCCAGCAGGGCTATCGCCCGCGCCTCCAGGTCGTGCTGGAGTTCGTCGACCCGCTGGTCGGCCTCGATCACGCTCTCGGCCAGCTTCAGGTCGGCGTCCAGGATGGCGGTGGTGGCGCGCCCGATGGCGGAGCCGACCAGCCGGGCCATCTCCACCAGACCGTCGCCGATCGAGTCCAGTTCCTCGTGGTACGCGTCCCGCATCAGGTTCCCTCTCCTACTACGTGTCGTCGGGGGGTCCAGGCCCGTGGCCGTTTGTGAACCCCACGCTCCCACGTTCCGTCCCGTACGCGTCCGTTTCCGCCCTCCCGAATGAACCACCACTGGATGGAAGGTGAACTCTGGGCGACGAGTGCCCGAGGTCGCACGACGGTGGCTGTGGCCAGGGTGGACGCCATGCCTAACCTGGTGACATGGACGTGAACGCGGCGGTCGCCGCAGCGGCAGCGATCGCCGGTGTACTCACCGGTGTCATCGCCATGCTGGCGTTCCGCTGGAGCGAACGCGACCAGAAGCGCCCCACCCGTACCTCCCTGCACACCGACGAGGTGCTCCCGCCCGGCGTGGACACCGTGCTGTCGGTGCTCAGCTCCTCCGCCGTCGTCCTCGACGAGGCCGACGCCGTGGTCAAGGCCAGCTCCGCCGCGTACGCCCTCGGCCTCGTCCGGGGCGGCAAGCTCGCCGTGGAGCCGATGCTCCAGATGGCGCGCGACACCCGGCGGGACGGGGAGATACGGCAGGTCGAGCTGGACCTGCCCCGGCGCGGCACCGGACGGGGCGAGGCCCTGGCCGTGTCCGCCCGCGTGGCCCCGCTCGGCTCCCGGCTGGTGCTGCTGCTGGTCGAGGACCTGACCGACGCCCGCCGCATCGAGGCGGTACGCCGTGACTTCGTGGCCAATGTGAGCCACGAGCTGAAGACCCCCGTAGGAGCGCTCTCCCTGCTCTCCGAGGCCGTCATGGACGCCTCCGACGAGCCCGACGCGGTCCAGCGCTTCGCCGGGCGGATGCAGATCGAGGCCACCCGGCTGACCAACCTCGTCCAGGAGCTGATCGACCTCTCGCGGGTGCAGAACGACGATCCGCTGGAGGACGCCGAGCCGGTGCGCGTGGAAGAGCTGGTCGCCGAGGCCGTCGACCGCTGCCGCCACCAGGCCGGTACGAAGCAGATCACCATGGCCACCGCCATCCAGGACCCGCCCGGCGCGGTACGGGCCGCCCTGCACGTGTGGGGCAACCGCGGCCAGCTCGCCGCCGCCCTCGGCAACCTGGTCGAGAACGCGGTCAACTACTCCCCGGCCCACACCCGCGTCGGCATCTCCGCCCGCCGGATCTCCGCCCCGGGCGGCGAGCTGATCGAACTCGCCGTCACCGACCAGGGCATCGGCATCTCCGACAAGGACAAGGAGCGCATCTTCGAGCGCTTCTACCGCGTCGACCCCGCCCGCTCGCGCGCCACCGGCGGCACCGGCCTCGGCCTCGCCATCGTCAAGCACGTGGTCGCCTCGCACGGCGGCGAGGTCTCGGTCTGGAGCGCCGAGGGCCAGGGCTCCACCTTCACCCTGCGGCTGCCGGAGGCGGGCGTCGCCCGCGACCGCGCGGCCAGGCACCCCGGACTCGACGACGCGTCCGGGCCCGCCGATCAGTCCCCGTACGCTTCGCTTCCCTCCCCGGAGGTCCTTCCGTGACCCGAGTGCTCGTCGTCGAGGACGAGGAGTCCTTCTCCGACGCCCTGTCGTACATGCTGCGCAAGGAGGGTTTCGAGGTCGCCGTCGCCGCGACCGGCCCCGACGGCCTGGACGAGTTCGAACGCAACGGCGCCGACCTGGTGCTGCTGGACCTGATGCTGCCGGGGCTGCCCGGCACCGAGGTGTGCCGCCAGCTGCGCGGCCGCTCCAACGTCCCGGTGATCATGGTGACCGCCAAGGACAGCGAGATCGACAAGGTGGTCGGCCTGGAGATAGGGGCCGACGACTACGTCACCAAGCCCTTCTCCTCCCGCGAGCTGGTCGCCCGTATCCGCGCGGTGCTGCGCCGGCGCGGCGAGCCGGAGGAGGTCACCCCGGCGGCGCTGGAGGCCGGGCCGGTCCGGATGGACGTCGACCGCCATGTGGTGACGGTGTCCGGGGCCAAGGTCGACCTGCCGCTGAAGGAGTTCGACCTGCTGGAGATGCTGCTGCGCAACGCCGGCCGGGTGCTGACCCGGATGCAGCTCATCGACCGGGTGTGGGGTGCCGACTACGTGGGCGACACCAAGACCCTCGACGTCCATGTGAAGCGGCTGCGCGCCAAGATCGAGCCGGACCCGGGCGCGCCGCGCTATCTGGTGACGGTGCGCGGGCTGGGCTACAAGTTCGAGCCGTAGGCCACGAGAGCGGTCCGTACATGACTTAAGGGGGCTCCCGGCCGGGAG
>NZ_MUNH01000571.1:0-4645 GCF_002154615.1 Streptomyces recifensis | reverse complement strand
TCACAGGGGTGTTCAGCGCGCCACGGGCCGGAACCCGCGCTGAACACCCCTGTGAACGCGGGGCCCTGCCGGGCGGCTCAGGCCGGGCAGGGCCCCGAGTCGTCTCAGCTGAAGGCGGACGCGCAGGTGGTGGCCGTGGCGTGGGACGGGTCGAGGGCGTTGGCGACCTCGTGGTAGGCGATGCGGTCGAAGATGCCGATCGCGACGTGTTCGGAGAGGTCGAGCGGGCAGAGGTCCTGGAGGAGGACGTTGCGGACGTCGGAGCCGGAGAGGTACTGGGTGCGCCAGGGGGTGACGACCTCGTCGTACTTGGTGGCGATGACGGTGTAGTGCACACCGGGGACGGTGTCGCCGCCCGCGTTGAGCTTGATCATGAAGGCCGAGTTGGTGATCTGGTCGGCCAGTCCGGGCGTGGTGGACTTGATGAGGTCCTCGGCGCCGGGGAAGTACGGCAGCAGGTTGGTGAGGCCGCTCAGGTCGGTGCCGTGATTGCTGGGGGCGATCCCGACGAGCGCGTTCACCTTGGCGGACCCGCCGAGGAACTTCAGGTAGTACCGGGGCATCATGCCGCCCTGGGAGTGGCCGACGAGGTCGGCCTTGGAGGCGCCGGTGGCGGTGAGCACCTTGTCGACGAAGGCGGAGAGCTGCTCGGCCGACTTGTCGATCGGGCCGAGGCCGTAGAAGACGGGGACACCGGGGAGCTGTCCGTAGTCGAGGGAGAAGACGCAGTAGCCGCGCTCCTTGAGGTACGGAGCGAGCGACACCCAGTTGGTGACGGAGTTGCCGAGGGTGCCGTGGACGAGGACGACGGGTCGCGGGTGGGCGGCTGAGGGCTTGCAGGAGTAGTCGTTCCAGCCACTGCTGGGAGCGGCGTGGGCGGTGGCGGCGGGAACGGTGGCGAGCGCGGCGGCCAGGACCAGCGCGGCGAGCGGTCTGAGCGCTCGCTTCCAGGGCAGCATCGTGTGATCTCCTTGCGGCTCAAGGGAGAAGGTGCACGGCCTAACCCTGTGATCCGGATCACGGGATGCTGTTCACTCGTCAAGTTACGGACGAGTAGTGCAATTGTGAAGTTACGCGTCGGTAAAAAGTTCCATCCGCCCTCAGAAGCCCCCGCACACTGAGGAACCGTCACGAGGCGGCACAGGACCGCCGAATCCCACCAGAAACTCCCGCCACGCGGGTGACTCAGGCAGCGAGCGTCCCGGGCATCACCGCGCGGGGCCCGAACTTGGCCCGCGCCAGGTCGGCGACCTCCTCGATCCGGCGGACCTTCTCGTCCACGGGGTCGAAGGTGAGCTGGTGCGCGGCCTCCCCGGCCGGCGTCAGCCCCTCGGCGCGCAGGGCGAGCGCCCGCACCCGCGCCCGCTGGAGCCCCAGCGCCTCGTACATGCCGTACGCCGCCTTCGTCAGGTCGGCCGAGTGCGCGGTCGGTTCGGCGAGGGTGCGTCCGCGGACCGTGGTGGAGCGGTCGGCGTAGCGCACGGTGAGCGTCAGGGAGCGACAGACGTGCTCCATCTCCCGCAGCCGGGCGCCCAGTTCCTCGGCGTCGGCCAGCAGCGCCCGCCGGTGCCGGCCGGGGTCCAGCTCGTCCCTGCCGAAGGACCGCTCGGCGGCCACCGACCGGGAGACGGCGTTCGGCACGACCCGCCCCCGGTCCACCCCGTTGGCCCGCTCCCGCAGCTCACGGGCGGTCCTGGCCCCGACGAGCCGCTGGAGCGTGGCGGGCGGCGCGACGGCGACCCGCCCGAGGGTGTCCAGCCCGTACTCGCACAGAGTCCGGGCGGTGGCCGCCCCCACCCCGGGCAGCGCGACCACGGGCAGCCCGGCGAGGAACTCCGCCCCGGCACCGGGCTCGTCGGGAACGGCGCACACCACTCCCGGCCGGGCCTGTCGCAGCGCCATCCGGGCCAGCGTCGGCCCGGGCCCGGCGCCCACCACGCAGTCGACCCCGTACCGGGCGAGGGCCCGTACCCGGATCAGCGCGGCCAGTTCCACCGGCCCGCGCCCGAAGTACCGCTCGGCCCCCCGCAGATCGGCCAGGGCCCCGTCGGGCGGCAGCCCCTCCACAACGGGCGTGAACTCCTCCAGCAGCCCGAGCAGTTCGGACAGCTCCAGCTCACCGTCACCCTCGCCGGCCCGGCGAAAACGCACACAGAGGATGGTCATCCCGCACTCCCCGGACTCTGGTGCCACAACTTCCGCATGGCGGACGGCGCCTGCTCGGACACTTCCTGGCCGGCCGGGCGCAGGTCGGCCCACGGGTGCATCTGGAAGCCGGTGGACATCCGAATCCGGCGCCCCACCCCGTCCTCCGCGGCCTTCGCCTCCGGCGCGGGCTCGGCCAGCCGGGCCGCCACCTTCTCCAGACCGCCCTCGGCCCGCAGCTCGGCGAGTTCGGCGAGGTTCCAGGCGGCCGACCCCACCACGCTCAGACTGCGGGGCCCACGCCGCTGCACCACTCCGCGCACCAGCAGCAGCCAGGAGTGGAAGACGGTGTGCGCGCAGGCGTCGTGCGAGTCGTCGAAGAAGGCGAGGTCGACCAGCCCGGTGCCGTCGTCCAGCGTGCTGAAGATGACCCGCCGGCCGGACCGGATCGGCGGGGTCTGGGTGGCCGCCTTGGCACCGGCGACCAGTACGGTCTCCCCGTGCCGGGCCTCGCGCAGCCGCCGCGCCGACACCGCGCCCAGTTCCTCCAGGAAGCCCCGGTGGTCGTCCATCAGGTGGTGGGAGACGTCCATGGACAGCACGCCCAGCTCGGCACTGAGCCGCTCGGCGTCCGACAGATCGGGCAGCCCGGCGGAAGCGGTCCGCCGGCCGCCGCCCAGCGGAAGCTGCTCCCCACGCCCGCCACGGGAGCCCCGGTGCAGCTCGGCCAGGTGCAACTGGAGATCACGCCGGTTGGCCCCGAACGCGTCCAGTGCCCCGACCTGCGCCAACCGCTGGGCGAGCGGCCGCCCCGGCCGCCCTCGCTCCCAGAAGTCCAGCAGGGAGGCGTACGGCTGCCCCTCGGCGATCCGCGCGGCCTCCGCCTCACTGATCCCGTGCACATCGGCGAGGGCGAGCCGCACCCCCCACGCCCCGGACACCAGTTCGATTCGATGGGCGACCCCGGACACATTCACGTCCAGCGGCAAGATCGGCACGCCGAGCCGCCGCGCATCAGCCAGGAGCAACCGCTTGGGATACATGCCGGGATCGTGCGTGAGCAGCCCGGCATAGAAAGCGGCAGGGTAATGCGCCTTGAGCCACGCCGACTGATAGGTGGGCACGGCGAAAGCGACGGCATGCGCCTTGCAGAACCCGTAGGACCCGAAAGCCTCGACGATCTCCCAGGTCCGCCGGATGGTCTCGGCGTCGTAACCCTTCTCCTCGGCCCGCTGAGCGAACCACACCCGCACCCTGCCCTGGGCCTCCGCATCGGAGAGCAACCGCCGCACGGCATCGGCCTCTCCCCGCCCGCACCCGGTCATGACGGCAAGAATGTCAATGACCTGCTCATGGAACACCACCACCCCATAGGTGTCCCGCAACGCCGGCTCAAGATCCGGATGCGGATACCGCACAGGCGCCCGCCCGTGCCGCGCCTCGATAAAAGGCCGCACCATGTCGGCGGCGACAGGACCGGGCCGGAACAGAGAAATGTCCACCACCAGATCCGCGAAACAATCAGGCTGAAGCCGCCCCACCAGATCCCGCTGGCCGGGCGACTCGATCTGAAAACACCCGAGCGTCTCGGTGGACCGGATGAGCCGATACGTATCGGCATCCCCCGCGGGCAGAGCCTCCAGATCGACCCGCTCCCCCGAGGCCCGCTCGACCTCGGCGACGGCGTGCGCCATGGCCGACTGCATCCGCACCCCGAGCACATCCAGCTTGAGCAGCCCGAGATCCTCCACGTCCTCCTTGTCGAACTGCGACATGGGCAGCCCCTCCCCGCTGGTGGGAACCACCGGAGTGCGCCGTAGCAGCGAGGAGTCGGACAGCAGAACCCCACAAGGATGCATGGCGACCCCACGCGGCAAGGCATCCAGCGCCTCCACCAGGTCCCACAACACCCCGTACCGCTCCTGCTCCCCGGCAAGCGCCTTCAACTCGGGCAGCTCGGCAAGCGCGACCCGGGCGTCCCGAGCCCGAATATGCGGGAAAGCCTTGGCAATCCGATCGATCTCGGCAGGGTCCATCGAAAGAGCGGCCCCCACATCCCGAATGGCATGCCGAACACGATAGGTCTCCGGCATGGCAACGGTAGCGACCCGCTCGCCGCCAAACCGCCCGATAATCGCCCGATAAACCTCGATCCGCCGAGCGGACTCCACATCCACATCGATATCAGGAAGCGCAACCCGCTCCCGCGACAAGAACCGCTCCATGAGCAACCCGTGCGCCACCGGATCGGCATGGGCGATGCCCAGCAGATGGTTCACCAGAGACCCGGCCCCGGACCCCCGGGCAGCGACCCGGATTCCCATCTCCCTCACGTCGTCGACCACCTGGGCAACGGTCAGAAAATAAGACGCAAACCCATGATGTCCAATGATCTCCAGCTCTTCATGCATTCGCTCCCAGTACTCCCGCCGCCCGGAATACCCAAGCCGCACCATCCCGGCAACGGCCCGAGAGGCAAGCGCCCGCTGAGCCCCCCGCC
>NZ_MUNH01000570.1:0-15636 GCF_002154615.1 Streptomyces recifensis | reverse complement strand
GCCCTTGAGCAGCGAGGCGATGTGCGGGACCTCGCCCGCGTGCACCCAGCGCACCGCGCGCTCCAGCCGGTCCTCGCCCGCCACCACCTCCGGCAGCCCGCCGCGCAGCCCGGGCAGCTCCAGCGCCCGCCGCACGGTGATCCCGCCACCCTCTGTGCTCATGCGCGGGACGCTACCCCCCTGACCTCGTACGGAACAGCCGGAGCGGTACGGCTACAGCGGCCGGATGTTGTGGTTGAAGCGGAAGACGTTGTCCGGGTCGTAGGCCCGCTTCACCTTCTCCAGCCGGAGCACGTTGCCCACGCCCAGCCCCGCGCCGACCCGCTCGGCACCCTCGTCGCCGATGAAGTTCAGGTACACGTCGCCGGTGCTCCACGGCTCGACCCCGGAGCGCACCTCCCGCACCCAGGAGACGGCACGCTCGTCGTCGGCCGGGTCCGCCCAGATGGCGAAGGGATGCGCCGACCAGGGGGCGTCCCGGTAGGGGACCGGGTAGTCGTGCGGACCGGACGCCAGGGCGCCGCCCTGCGGGAAGAGGATGTGTTTGCTGCCGGTCGGTAGCGGCATCCGTTCCGCGAGCGAGCAGTAGACGTCCACCAGATCGTCCGGCAGCCCGGTCAGATACTCGGCCGACCAGTGGTTCCGCAGGCCGGCCGGCTCGTCGATCATGCACTGCACGTCCGCGTACGGCAGCTCGGCGACCAGCCCGCCCGCCACCGGCAGCGCCAGCAGCGGCCCGATCAGGCCGCGCAGCGCCTCCACGCCGCCCGCGTACGTCACCAGCGCCCCGCACACCAGGTGCCCCACCAGCTCCTCGGGGACGAACTCCTCGGGCGGGCCGGTGATGTACAGCAGCGCCCCGCTCAGCCGGTCCGGGCCGGCGTCGATCGCCTCGCGGAAGGCGCGCACCGCCCGGGGACCGTGCTCAGGGAGGTACAGCAGCAGGGCGACCGCGAACTCGGGCAGCT
This sequence comes from Streptomyces recifensis, assembly GCF_002154615.1. NCBI lineage: Bacteria > Bacillati > Actinomycetota > Actinomycetes > Kitasatosporales > Streptomycetaceae > Streptomyces > Streptomyces recifensis. The sequence continues at coordinate 14,668 of NZ_MUNH01000570.1, read as the reverse complement.
CGTGCAGGCCCAGGGTGAGCGCGGTGGCCACGCCGAAGTTGCCGCCCCCGCCGTGCAGGGCCCAGAACAGCTCGGGGTGCTCCTCGGGGCCGGCCCGCACCTGCTCGGCGTCGGCCGTCACCAGCTCCACGCCCCGGAGGTTGTCCACGGCGAGACCGAAGGCACGGTCCAGCCAGCCGGTGCCGCCGCCGAGCACGAACCCGCCGACCCCGGTGGTGGAGGCCCGGCCGCCGGTGGTGGCCAGCCCGTACGGCCGGCAGGCCCGGTCCAGGTGGCTCATGGTGGCCCCGCCCTCGATCCGTACAGTGCGGGCCTCGGGGTCGACACTCACGCCGTGCATCCGGCGCAGGTCCACCACCACCGCGCCGTCGCCCAGGGCGTTGCCCGCGACGCTGTGCCCGCCGCCGCGCACGGCGACGGGCAGATCCAGGTCACGGGCGAAGCGGACCGTGCGCACCACGTCGGCGGCGTCCGCGCACTGGGCGATCACGGACGGCCGCCGGTCGATCATCGCGTTGAAGACGGCACGGGCCTCGTCGTATCCCGCGTCGCCCGGCACGACCACCTCGCCGGTCAGCTCCTCACGCAGCGCGGTGAGCGCCGCGCCCGCCTTCGAGAGGGAAGCCATGGCCGCCCCCTTCCGCATCGGGAGTGGTCCGCTTCCCACCCTAGGCGGGTTCAGCCCCCGTACGCCCCGGAGGCCGTCAGCCGCAGGGCGGTGTCGATCAGGGGGACGTGGCTGAACGCCTGCGGGAAGTTGCCGACCTGGCGCTGGAGGCGGGGGTCCCACTCCTCGGCGAGGAGACCGAGGTCGTTGCGCAGGTCGAGCAGCTTCTCGAACAGCTTGCGGGCCTCGTCCACCCGGCCGATCATCGCCAGGTCGTCCGCCATCCAGAACGAGCAGGCCAGGAAGGCGCCCTCGTCACCGGGGAGGCCGTCCACACCCGCGTCCTCGCCGTCGGTCGGGTAGCGCAGGATGAACCCGTCGGAGGTGGACAGCTCGCGCTGGATCGCCTCGATGGTGCCGATGACCCGCTTGTCGTCCGGCGGCAGGAAGCCCATCTGCGGGATCAGCAGCAGGGAGGCGTCCAGTTCCTTGGAGCCGTAGTACTGGGTGAAGGTGTTGCGCTCCGGGTCGTAGCCCTTCTCGCAGACCTCGCGGTGGATGTCGTCGCGCAGTTCCTTCCAGCGCTCCAGCGGGCCCTCCGCGTCCCCGGACTCGATCAGCTTGATCGTGCGGTCCACGGCGACCCAGGCCATCACCTTGGAGTGCACGAACTGGCGGCGCGGCCCGCGCACCTCCCAGATGCCCTCGTCCGGCTCCTGCCAGTGGTCCTCGAGGTAGCGGATCAGCTTGAGCTGGAGCACCGAGGCGTAGTCGTTGCGGGCGAGCCCCGTCATGTGGCCCAGGTGGAGCGCCTCGATGACCTCGCCGTACACGTCGAGCTGGAGCTGGTCGGCGGCGCCGTTGCCGACCCGGACCGGGCGGGAGTGCTCGTATCCCGGCAGCCAGTCCAGCTCGGCCTCGCCCAGCTCACGCTCACCGGCGATGCCGTACATGATCTGGAGGTTCTCCGGGTCGCCCGCGACCGCCCGCAGCAGCCACTCGCGCCAGGCGCGGGCCTCGTCGCGGTAGCCGGTGCGCAGCAGCGAGGACAGGGTGATCGCGGCGTCCCGCAGCCAGGTGTAGCGGTAGTCCCAGTTGCGCACGCCCCCGACGTCCTCCGGCAGGGAGGTGGTCGGCGCGGCCACGATGCCGCCAGTGGGGGCGTAGGTGAGCGCCTTCAGCGTGATCAGCGAACGGATCACGGCCTCACGGTAGGGGCCGTGGTACGTGCACTGCTCGACCCAGTCGCGCCAGAACTCCTCCGTCGCCCGGAGCGCCTGCTCCGGCTCGGGCAGCGGCGGCGCCTCCTTGTGCGAGGGCTGCCAGGAGATGGTGAACGCCACCCGCTCACCGGCGGAGACGGTGAAGTCGGAGTACGTCGTCAGGTCCTTGCCGTAGGTGTCCGCCTCGGTGTCGAACCACACCGAGTCGGGACCCGCGACGGCGACCGTCCGGTTGTCGTACTTGTGCACCCACGGCACCACACGGCCGTAGGAGAACCGCATGCGCAGCTCCGAGCGCATCGGCACCTCGCCGCTGAGCCCCTCCACGATCCGGATGAGCTGCGGGGCGCCGTCACGCGGGGGCATGAAATCCGTCACCCGCACGGTGCCGCGGGGGGTGTCCCACTCCGACTCCAGGATCAGCGAGTCGCCCCGGTAGCTCCGCCGGGCCGCCGTGGGCGGGGGCGAGTCCGCCGCGTACGCCGGGCCGAGCCGCCAGAAACCGTGCTCCTCGGTGCCGAGCAGGCCGGCGAAGATGGCGTGCGAGTCGAAGCGTGGCAGGCACAGCCAGTCCACCGTGCCGTCCCGGCAGACCAGGGCAGCGGTCTGCATGTCTCCGATGAGTGCGTAATCTTCGATGCGCCCGGCCACGTGCAACTCCAGTCGAACGGCCACGTCACCCCCGCACGAGGGGGCAGTCGCTTGGTGCGGTCAAGGGGTGGTTGTCATACGTTGAGCGGTGAAGCAAAGCAGCCCGCCGAGCCCTGAGGCAAAACGGCGGTCCATGCTCAACGAACTGCCGCGCTCTCCATGTTCCACATGCCAGTGGCGGGGATGCTGGAGGCGGGGGTGTGCCGTCATCCCGGCCGCGCTCGGCAGCGAGTGTCCGAGCAGGATACGACGCACCCGGATGATCCGCGCGCCGCTCGGGGCAACCCGTATGGGCCGAGCGAGTGACTGCGGGGTGAGAACCTCGTGACGGCCGCCCGCGTGTCCGGTGCCTGGTCACACCAGCCCTCCCGGCCGTGTGCGGAGCGTGGCCGGACGCCGACTCCTCCAGGCGCTGATACCCTGGTAGCCCGTGGACCGGTGGGCCCCAAAACCCCCGAACCGCAGCGACGACGCCACCGCGAGGAACACCAGATTCTCCGGGCCGGCGACCGCACCGCATCACAGACAGCGACCACGGGAGCCCCCTCTTGGCCATGCCGCCGAAATCTACGACGACCAAGCACATCTTCGTCACCGGGGGTGTCGCCTCCTCGCTCGGCAAGGGCCTCACCGCCTCCAGCCTGGGCATGCTGCTCAAGGCTCGCGGCCTGCGCGTCGTGATGCAGAAGCTCGACCCGTACCTGAACGTCGACCCCGGCACGATGAACCCCTTCCAGCACGGTGAGGTGTTCGTCACCAACGACGGCGCCGAGACCGACCTGGACATCGGCCACTACGAGCGCTTCCTCGACCGTGACCTCGACGGCTCGGCCAACGTCACCACCGGCCAGGTCTACTCCACCGTGATCGCCAAGGAGCGGCGCGGCGAGTACCTGGGCGACACCGTGCAGGTCATCCCGCACATCACCAACGAGATCAAGCACCGCATCCGGCGCATGGCCACCGACGAGGTGGACGTCGTCATCACCGAGGTCGGCGGCACCGTGGGCGACATCGAGTCGCTGCCGTTCCTGGAGACCGTCCGCCAGGTCCGCCACGAGGTCGGCCGGGACAACGTCTTCGTCGTCCACATCTCGCTGCTGCCCTACATCGGTCCCTCCGGCGAGCTGAAGACCAAGCCGACCCAGCACTCCGTCGCCGCGCTGCGCAACATCGGCATCCAGCCCGACGCGATCGTGCTGCGCTGCGACCGCGAGGTCCCCACCGCCATCAAGCGCAAGATCTCGCTGATGTGCGACGTGGACGAGGACGCCGTCGTGGCCTGTCCCGACGCCCGCTCCATCTACGACATCCCGAAGACCATCCACGGCGAGGGCCTGGACGCCTACGTGGTCCGCAAGCTGGACCTGCCCTTCCGGGACGTGGACTGGACCACCTGGGACGACCTGCTGGACCGTGTGCACAAGCCGGACCACGAGATCACCCTCGCCCTGGTCGGCAAGTACATCGACCTGCCCGACGCCTATCTGTCGGTCACCGAGGCGCTGCGCGCCGGCGGCTTCGCCAACCGCGCCCGCGTCAAGATCAAGTGGGTCACCTCCGACGACTGCAAGACCCCGGCCGGTGCCGCCGCCGCCCTCGGCGACGTGGACGGCATCTGCATCCCCGGCGGCTTCGGCGACCGCGGTGTGCTCGGCAAGGTCGGCGCCATCCGCTACGCCCGCGAGAACAAGATCCCGCTGCTCGGCCTCTGCCTGGGCCTGCAGTGCATCGTGGTCGAGGCCGCGCGGAACCTGGCGGACATCCCGGACGCCAACTCCACCGAGTTCGACCCGGCCACCTCCCACCCGGTCATCTCCACCATGGCCGAGCAGATGGACATCGTCGCCGGTGAGGGTGACATGGGCGGCACCATGCGGCTCGGCATGTACCCGGCCAAGCTGGCCGAGGGCTCCATCGTCCGCGAGGTCTACGACGGCAAGGAGTACGTCGAGGAGCGGCACCGCCACCGCTACGAGGTCAACAACTCCTACCGCGCCGAGCTGGAGAAGAAGGCGGGCATCGTCTTCTCGGGCACCTCGCCCGACGGCAAGCTCGTCGAGTACGTGGAGTACCCGCGTGAGGTCCACCCCTATCTCGTCGCCACCCAGGCGCACCCCGAGCTGCGCTCGCGGCCGACCCGGCCGCACCCGCTGTTTGCGGGCCTGGTGAAGGCTTCCGTCGAGCGCAAGACGGCGGGCAAGCCGAAGAACTCCAAGTAACACACCAGTTGTTACGGTGGCCGGGGTGCGAACCTTCAAAGGGTGCGCACCCCGGTTTTCTTTTGCGCACGTGGAGGTACAGGGCATGACCATCAAGGACACCCCCGAGGAGTGGGAGATCCGCGACAGCGCGACCCCGTTCAGGGGCAACAAGACCGCCGTCCGCACGGACGACGTGGTCATGCCCGACGGCTCGGTGGTCCGCCGCGACTACCAGGTCCACCCCGGCTCGGTCGCCGTCCTCGCCCTGGACGAGGAGGACCGGGTCCTGCTCATCAGCCAGTACCGCCACCCCGTACGCCACAAGCTCTGGGAGATCCCGGCCGGGCTGCTCGACGTGCCCGGCGAGAACCCGCTGCACGCCGCCCAGCGCGAGCTGTACGAGGAGGCGCACGTCAAGGCCGAGGACTGGCGGGTGCTGACCGACGTCTACACCAGCCCCGGCGGCTGCGACGAGGCGGTGCGGATCTTCCTCGCCCGCGACATCTCCGAGGCCCAGGGCGAGCGCTTCGTCCCGGAGCACGAGGAGACGGACATGGAACACGCGCGCGTGCCCCTGGACGAGCTGGTGCGGCTGGTGCTGGCCGGGGACCTGCACAACAACTGCCTGGTCGTCGGCGTCCTGTCGCTGGCCGCCGCCCGCGCCGGGGACGGGCTGGACAGCCTGCGCCCGGCCGACGCGCCGTGGCCGGCGCGGCCCTTCGCGTCCTGACCTCCTGCTGAATCCGGCCAAGATCCACCGCAGTGCCCCAGCAGCACTCCAATGGTGTGACCATCGCCTGATCCGATCGGGGGACCCGTCCGCCGCGCTCCACCGGGGACGTCGCAGAGCGTGAACTAGGCTCTGGAAAACGCCCGCACCGGAAGAACCGGCGGGCTTTGCGCGTGCGGTGGGACGGGAGCGTGGCCCGTGACGGATCAGGCGGTGGACCAGGATGAGGCGCGGCTGTCGGAGCCGCCGGCCCCGGAGGGTCATTTCCTCGGGCGCACACGGGAGTTGAAGGAGCTCAGGGCCGACATCGAGCGCACCGGCCTGGACACCCTCGCCGGCCGCAAGGCACCCCGCGCCCGGGTCCTCCTCATCGCCGGGCGCCCCGGCTCCGGCCGGACCGCGCTCGCCGAGGAGTTCGTCCGCCAGGTCGCGCAGCGTTACCCCGACGGAGTGTTCCGGACCCGTCTCGGTGACCCGGACGGCACCCCCGTACCCGTGGAACGCGCCGCCCGCGAGCTGCTCGGCGCGCTCGGTGCCCCGGCCCCCGCCGGCGCCGCCGAGGACGAGCTGACCGAGGCGTTGCGCACCGCCCTCGCCGACCGGCGCGCCCTGCTCCTGCTGGACGACGCAGGCGGGGCCGAACAGGTCGACGCCCTCATCCCGGACGCCCCCGACTGCCTGGTGGTCGCCGTCTCCCGCGGCCCCCTCACCGGGATCTCCGACGTCCGCCCCTGCACCCTGGGGGGCCTGGACACCAAGTCGGCGGTGGAACTGCTCACCCGGTACACCGGCTCGGTCCGCGTCACCGTCGATCCGCGCTCCGCCGAGAGCCTCGCCGAGATCTGCGAGGGACAGCCCGCCGCCCTCACCCTGGCCGGCGGCTGGCTCGCCGCCCGCCCCCAGACGGCCGTCTCCGACCTGGCCAAGCGGCTGCACAGCGACCCCGACGAGGCCCCCACCCTGGCCCGCCTCCTCCGGCTCGTCCACGACGGACTGCCCGCCGCAACCGCCCGGACCCTGCGCCTGCTCTCCCAGGCCCCGGCCGGCACCGTCGACGCGCAGTCCGCCTCCGCACTGGCCGGCTGCTCGGTCAAGACCGCGCAGACCGTACTGCGGGAACTCGCCGCCCTCGGCCTGCTCCGCCCGGCCGCCGGCCCACTGCCCGAGTACGACATCCCCGGCTGCCTGCACCCCCTGCTGCGCGCGCTCGCCGAGGCGGGCGAGCGCCCCGCCGAACTCCAGTTGGCCCGCGCCCGGCTGCTGGAGCGGGACGTACGCCTCCTTCAGTCCTGCCGCGCCGCCACCGAGACCGACAGCCCCCAGGCCCAGGAGAAGCTCCAGGCGATCCCGGCGCCGCTGCGCTTCCCGACCCCCGCCGCGGCCGCCGCCTGGCTCACCGCCCGGCGCCCGGCACTGCTGGCCGCCGCCCGGCTCGCGGTGGCCGACGGCGAGCTGGACACCCTGGCCCGCCGTCTGATGTCCCAGCTCGTGCGCGCCATGGTCGCCCACTTCGGCACCCGGGCCGCCGCCCCCGACCTGTACGGCATCCACGGCCTGGTCCTCGATGTCGCCGACCGGCGCGGACTGCCCCGCGAGAAGGCCGCCGCCCTGCTGAACCTCGGCGACGTGGACGCCCAGACCGGCCGTACCCGCGCCGCGCTGGCCCGCTACCGCGCCGCGCTGGACGCCGGACGGGAGGCGAACGACCCCTACGCCACCGGCCGCGCGATGGAATCCGTAGGCGGCGCCCACCAGGAGCTGGGCGACCACGACCGGGCCGCGGACTGGTTCGGCCGCGCCCTCTCCCAGCGCCTCGCCCGCGGCGAGCGCGCCGAGGCCGCCCGGCTCTACGGCCGTATCGCCACCGCCCACACCTACGCGGGCCGGTACGGCGAGGCGCAGCGCAACTGGCGGGCGGCGCTCGCCGGGTACCGCAAGGAGGGCGACATCGCGGCCCACGCCCGCGCCCTGAGCGAGCTGGCCCGTGTCCAGGAGTACGCCGGGCGGCCCGAGGAGTGCCTGCGCACCTGCCAGGAGGCGGTGGAGTGGGCACGGCGCGCGGAGGACGCCCGGCTGCTGGCCGCGTTGCAGTTGCGGCTGGCCGACACCCTGGACCGGCTCGGCGACCTCACGGCCGCCCGACTGCACCGCGCGGCGGCCGAGCGCATGCTGGAAGAGGAGGCGGCCACCGGGACCGCCGCCCACGGAGAGCCAGGGGAATCGAACCCCCACCCCGCGGGTGCCTGCGAAATCCGTAGTGCATCCAATGAAGATTGATGCAATGGAAGGCTAGACACGCGGAACGCCTTCATTAGACTGGCTCTGCCGCACGTTCTCCTGCGGTGTCTCCCGGTGTGCCCCGGCACGCCCGGGTATGTCTTTCAGCGCACCCCCCATACCCCCTGAGCCAAGGACCGTGATCGACGTGAAGGTCGGCATCCCCCGCGAGGTCAAGAACAACGAGTTCCGGGTGGCCATCACCCCGGCCGGCGTGCACGAGCTGGTGCGTAACGGCCACCAGGTCGTCATCGAGCGGGGCGCCGGCCTCGGCTCCTCGATCACGGACGAGGAGTACATCGCCGCCGGCGCCGGCATCCTCGACTCCGCCGACCAGGTGTGGGCCGACGCCGACCTGGTGCTGAAGGTCAAGGAGCCGGTCGCGGAGGAGTACCACCGCCTGCGCAAGGACCAGATCCTCTTCACCTACCTGCACCTGGCCGCCTCCCGCGAGTGCACCGACGCGCTGCTGGAGTCCGGCACCACGGCGATCGCGTACGAGACCGTCGAGCTGGCGAACCGCGCGCTGCCGCTGCTCGCCCCGATGTCCGAGGTCGCGGGCCGGCTCGCCCCGCAGGTCGGCGCCTACCACCTGATGCGCCCGGCCGGCGGCCGCGGTGTGCTCCCCGGCGGCGTGCCGGGCGTGACCCCGGCCAAGGCCGTCGTCATCGGCGGCGGTGTCTCCGGCTGGAACGCCACCCAGATCGCCGTCGGCATGGGCTTCGAGGTCACCCTGCTGGACCGTGACATCAACAAGCTGCGCGAGGCCGACCGGATCTTCGGGAGCAAGGTCAAGGCGATCATGTCCAACGCCTTCGAGCTGGAGAAGGCCGTCCTCGACGCGGACCTCGTCATCGGTGCCGTCCTCATCCCGGGCGCCAAGGCCCCGAAGCTGGTCACCAACGAGCTGGTGTCGCGGATGAAGCCCGGAAGTGTCCTTGTCGACATCGCCATCGACCAGGGCGGCTGCTTCGAGGACTCCCGTCCCACCACGCACGCCGAGCCGACCTTCCGGGTGCACAACTCGGTCTTCTACTGCGTCGCCAACATGCCCGGCGCGGTGCCCAACACCTCCACCAACGCGCTCACCAACGCCACGCTCCCGTACATCGTCTCGCTCGCCAACAACGGCTGGGTCGAGGCGCTGCGCCGGGACGAGGCGCTCGCCCGCGGCCTCAACACCCATGACGGCAAGGTCGTCTACAAGGAGGTCGCCGAGGCACACGGCCTGGAGCACGTGGCGATCGAGACCCTGATCGGCTGACCTCCAGGCGACGGCGAAGCACCAAGTCGCCCGCGTGGAAAAGGCGATTCGTCAACATGGATCGTCAACACCGCGAACCCGGCCGGACCTTGCCCGACAAGGTCCGGCCGGATGTGTGTATGGTCACTTTGCGACGCTAGGTCAACTCGCCTCGAACGTAACGCTTGGACCGATTCGCACACCGGTGAAACCTGCTGTGCGACGGCTGTACGCCCTTGACAGCGGGATGTTTCATTGTCGACACATCGTGCCGGGTCCGGCGGATTGTGTTGCTGCGGACCGCCGACACGCCATAGAGTCGCCAACCGTCGGCATGGTGCCACGCTGACCTTGTCTAGAAGTTTCCTGGTCACCAAGGAGGTAAGACGACTTGTGAATGAGTCGACATTTTCTCCCGGAGGTGGTCGACCAGGATTGCGCGGAGAGGGCCAGGGTCCCGAGGGGCACGAGGCCGTCGGCTCCGTCGCGGTGCGCACCTTCGCAGCCCACCAGAGTCCGGTACCGCAGACGGCCCGGAGAGCACACCAGAGCATGGATGGCCAACACGTGAACGCCATGGCCGGCGACGGAAGTGGCGCGCCCCGCAACCACTTCGCCGACTACGACGAACTGCCCGAGGGGCACTTCTACGACCCCGACGCCGAGTACGAGCCCGATCCGGAGTACGCGGCCACCCTCGCGCCCGACGCGGCCCGCCAGCGCCGTGAGCGCGTCGGCCCGACCGGGCGCCCGCTGCCGTACTTCCCGATCCCGGGCCCGCTGACCGACCACGGCCCCGCGAAGATCATCGCCATGTGCAACCAGAAGGGCGGCGTCGGCAAGACCACGTCGACCATCAACCTGGGCGCGGCGCTCGCGGAGTACGGACGGCGCGTGCTGCTCGTGGACTTCGACCCGCAGGGCGCGCTATCGGTGGGTCTCGGCGTCAACCCGATGGAGCTGGACCTCACCGTCTACAACCTGCTCATGGAGCGGGGCATGTCGGCCGACGAGGTGCTGCTGAAGACGGCGGTCCCGAACATGGACCTGCTGCCCTCCAACATCGACCTGTCGGCCGCCGAGGTCCAGCTGGTCTCCGAGGTCGCGCGCGAGTCCACGCTCCAGCGCGCCCTGAAGCCGCTGATGGACGACTACGACTACATCGTGATCGACTGTCAGCCCTCGCTGGGCCTGCTCACCGTCAACGCGCTGACCGCCGCGCACAAGGTGATCGTGCCGCTGGAGTGCGAGTTCTTCGCGCTGCGCGGTGTGGCCCTGCTGACCGAGACCATCGAGAAGGTCCAGGAGCGGCTCAACCCTGAGCTGGAGCTGGACGGCATCCTGGCCACGATGTACGACTCGCGCACCGTGCACAGCCGCGAGGTGCTGGCGCGGGTGGTCGAGGCGTTCGACGACCACGTCTACCACACGGTCATCGGGCGTACGGTCCGCTTCCCGGAGACCACGGTCGCCGGTGAGCCCATCACCACGTACGCCTCCAACTCCGTCGGTGCCGCCGCCTACCGTCAGCTCGCCAGGGAGGTGCTCGCCCGGTGTCACGCCGAGTGAGTCTGCCCGGAGCCGACGAACTGTTCCGCACGACAGGGGGGATGGGGCTCCAGTCCTCCTCGCCCCGGCGCGGGCCGGGCCCGGAGGCGCGGGTCCCCGCGCCGGCGGGGGAGAGCGACCCGGCCGCCGTGGCGCAGGACGCGCCGCAGGGGGTGCCCGCGCAGGGCGGTGACGGCGAGGGCGCCGAACACACCGCCGCGGTCGGCCCGGAACCCGACGGGTCCGGCGAGTCCCGTATCCGGCCCGCCCGGCGGCAGAGCGAGCCGGACGGCTCCGGCGAGCAGCCCCGCAAGCGCGGCCGTGCGGCCGCCCGGCGGCCCAGCGGGCGCGAGCGCCACGACGAGAAGATCACCGTCTACGTCTCGGCCGAGGAACTGATGGACCTCGAGCACGCCCGGCTGGTCCTGCGCGGCGAGCACGGCCTCGCCGTCGACCGCGGCCGCATCGTCCGCGAGGCGGTCGCCGTGGTCCTCGCCGACCTGGAGTCCCGCGGGGAAGCCAGCATCCTGGTACGGCGGCTGCGGGGCCGCTAGGGCCTGTCTTCCGGATCTTGCCGGGGTCGCGGGGTCTGGCACGCACATCTGCGGCGTTGTCGTCACTCTCCCCCGAGCTCTCGGCCCCGCTCGAGCAGGGGGGACCCCCACCGCTCCGCGTCGACTCCCTCCTCCGCCTTGCAGCTGCACGCACCAGACCCCGCTCGGGCCAGCCGAAATGGCGCCGTCGGCCCGGGCCGGCCTGATCCGGAAGAAAGGCCCTAGCCCGGCTTCCCACCGCCCGACCGATAGCCTGCGACCCCCATGAACGCGCACCGCACCGCCACGACCGGCCCGAGACGCCCGCTGGGCCGGGGCCCGGACACCGCACCTCCGGACCCGGCCCCGGCGCCCGGGACGCCCGCGCCCGAGGCTTCGGCGCCCGACGGCGTCTTCAAGGTGCGGCTGGACAACTTCGAGGGTCCCTTCGACCTGCTGCTCCAGCTCATCACCAAGCACAAGCTGGACGTCACCGAGATCGCGCTGTCCAGGGTCACCGACGAGTTCATGGCGCACATCCGGGCCATGGGGCCCGACTGGGACCTGGACCGCACCACCGAGTTCCTGGTCGTCGCCGCCACCCTGCTCGACCTCAAGGCCGCCCGGCTGCTGCCCGCCGCCCAGGTCGAGGACGAGGCCGACCTCGCCCTGCTGGAGGCGCGGGACCTGCTCTTCGCCCGGCTCCTGCAGTACCGGGCCTACAAGCGGATCGCGGACCTCTTCAACGAGCGGCTGGACGACGAGGGCCGCCGCTACCCCCGTACCGTCGGCCTGGAGCCGGAGCACGCCGAGCTGCTGCCCGAGGTCGTCATCAGCATCGGACCCGAAGGGTTCGCCCGGCTCGCGGTGAAGGCCATGCAGCCGAAGGCCAGGCCGCAGGTGTACGTCGACCACATCCACGCCCCGCTGGTCAGCGTCCAGGAGCAGGCCCGGGTCGTGGTGGCCCGGCTGCGCGAGGCCGGCGAGGTTGACTTCCAGGAGCTGGTGGCCGACACCGACGACACCCTCACCGTCGTCGCCCGCTTCCTCGCGCTGCTGGAGCTGTACCGGGAGAAGGCGGTCGCCCTGGAGCAGGAGACCGCGCTCGGCACCCTGCTGGTCCGCTGGACCGGCGGGGAGACGGCGGCGCCGGCGGTCACCGACGAGTTCGACCGGCCCGTGAAGCCCGACCAGACCACCGGGGAGCAGAAGACGTGAACCACCAGGCCCCGGACGACCGCGTCGCCGCCCTCGACCTCAAGCCCGCGCTGGAGGCCGTCCTGATGGTCGTGGACGAGCCCGCGACCGAGGAACACCTGGCGCGGGTCCTCCAGCGGCCCCGGCGCCGGATCGCCGAGGCGCTGCGCGAACTGGCCGACGACTACACCGCCCAGGGCCGCGGCTTCGAGCTGCGCTTCGTCGCGGGCGGCTGGCGCTTCTACACCCGCCCCGCCTACGCCCCCGCAGTGGAACGCCTGGCGCTGGAGGGCCAGACGGCCCGGCTCACCCAGGCGGCGCTGGAGACCCTGGCGGTCGTCGCGTACCGCCAGCCGGTCGGCCGCAGCCGGGTCTCCGCCGTACGCGGGGTCAACTGCGACGGGGTGATGCGGACCCTGCTCCAGCGGGGTCTGGTGGCCGAGGCGGGCACGGAACCCGAAACAGGTGCGATCCTGTACGTGACGACGAACTATTTCCTGGAGCGGATGGGCCTGCGCGGCTTGGACGAGCTTCCGGAACTCGCGCCCTTCCTCCCCGAGGCGGAGGCGATCGAGGCGGAGACCCAGGAGGGAGTCCCGTCGTTCGACCCGGACGCGCCCGACGCGGCCGGTGGTCAGGACGCAGACGACTACGACGGAAACCTTGATGCGAAGCAGCGGCAGCGGCAGGAACAGCGGACGCGGTAACCCCCGCGGCAACGACCGGGACGAGCGCAAGGGGCAGGGCCGCCCCAGCAAGCCCCGTCCGGAGGAGCGCCGCTACGACGTCGGACCCGGCGCCACGAAGGACGGCCCGAAGTCCGGCCGTGGCGGCGCGGCGCGCGGCGGCGCCAAGGGCGGCCCCAAGCAGTCCCAGCAGGCGGGGCGCGGCCGCACGGCGCCCGGCCGCTCGCGCGAGTTCGAGACGCGGGCCGAGGAGCGCAACCGGGAGCGGTACGAGGGCAAGAAGGACGTCAAGCTGCCCAAGACCTTCCCCGGCGCCGAGCAGGACGGCGAGCGGCTGCAGAAGGTGCTCGCCCGTGCGGGCTACGGCTCGCGGCGCGCCTGCGAGGAGCTGATCGAGCAGGCCCGCGTCGAGATCAACGGCGAGATCGTGCTGGAGCAGGGCCGCCGGGTCGACCCGGAGAAGGACGAGGTCAAGGTCGACGGCCTGACCGTCGCCACCCAGTCGTACCAGTTCTTCTCGCTGAACAAGCCCGCCGGTGTGGTCTCCACGATGGAGGACCCCGAGGGCCGCCAGTGCCTCGGCGACTACGTCACCAACCGCGAGACCCGGCTCTTCCACGTGGGCCGGCTCGACACGGAGACCGAGGGCGTCATCCTGCTCACCAACCACGGCGAGCTGGCCCACCGTCTCACCCACCCCAAGTACGGCGTGCGCAAGACGTACCTCGCGCACATCGTCGGCCCGATCCCGCGCGACCTGGGCAAGCGGCTGAAGGACGGCATCCAGCTCGAGGACGGCTGGGCCCGCGCGGACCACTTCCGCGTGGTCGAGCAGACCGGCAAGAACTACCTGGTCGAGGTGACCCTGCACGAGGGCCGCAAGCACATCGTGCGCCGCATGCTGGCCGAGGCGGGCTTCCCCGTCGACAAGCTGGTCCGCGTCTCCTTCGGCCCCATCACCCTCGGCGACCAGAAGTCGGGCTGGCTGCGCCGCCTGTCCAACACCGAGGTCGGCATGCTGATGAAGGAAGTCGACCTCTAGGAAGGGGTCTTGCCGCCCGTGACGGTCCGGCTTTATGGTCAACCTGACGATTAGTCGGGTGGCCATGCGGCCGGACCAACGGGGGCCGGGTCATGGGCGCCGGAAGGACGTGACCCATGACCACCACGCCCGCGGGAAAGCGTGCCGCCGCCGGTTCCCTGCTCGGACTCGCCCTCGGTGACGCGCTGGGCTTCCCCACCGAGTTCGACGACGTGCCGTCCATCCTCGCCAAGTGCGGACCCTGGCGGGAGATGGAGCTGCCGGGCCGCGCCTTCGTCTCCGACGACACGCAGATGACCCTCGCGCTCGGACGCGCGCTCCGTACCGCCATGGGCCGGGGGTGGCTCGCGCCGAAGCGGCTGCAGCGGCCGCTGCGCGAGGAGTTCGTCGACTGGTACCAGTCCCCGGAGAACAACCGCGCCCCCGGCCGTACCTGCCTCACCGCCTGCGCCCTGCTGAAGGAGGAGGGGCGGGAGTGGCAGGAGGCCAGTCAGGTCCATTCCAAGGGGTGCGGCGCCAACATGCGGGTCGCCCCGCTCGGCCTCGCTCCCGGCCTGACCGGTGAACAGCGGGCGGGCGCCGCCCAGTTGCAGTCCGGCCCCACCCACGGCCACCCCACCGCGCTGGCCGCCTCCGACCTCACCGCGCACGCGGTGTGTCTGCTGCCCCAGGGCACGGACCCTTCGGGGCTCGTCGGCCGGCTGCGCTCGTACGCACTCGACAACCG
>NZ_MUNH01000569.1:0-2132 GCF_002154615.1 Streptomyces recifensis | reverse complement strand
CGCGCCCCCACGTCCGGCACCAGGGAGGAAGCAGTGACCCTGTACCAAGATCCCCGAACCCGTCGCAGACGCCTGGGAGTTGCCGCCGCCGCGGCAGGTCTCCTGGCCGCGCTGCTCACCACCGCACCGGCTTCCGCCACCCCCGACCCCGGTGACAGCCCCGCCGCCGGACAGCGCGTCTCCCAGAGCGAGGCCGCCGAGGTGCGCGGCGCGATCGCGGACGGCGAGATACCGGGGCAGGACGAGATCGTCCACTCCGCCAACATCGAGCACCTCACCAACGTCCCCAAGGACGCCCTCCCCGGTTACAACACCGACCTCGCCTTCCAGGGCCGGTACGCCTACGCCGGCA
This sequence comes from Streptomyces recifensis, assembly GCF_002154615.1. NCBI lineage: Bacteria > Bacillati > Actinomycetota > Actinomycetes > Kitasatosporales > Streptomycetaceae > Streptomyces > Streptomyces recifensis. The sequence continues at coordinate 1,780 of NZ_MUNH01000569.1, read as the reverse complement.
ACTACGACGGCTTCCGCATCTTCGACATCAGCGACCCCAAGGCGCCGAGGACGGTCGCCCAGGTGCTGTGCCCCGGCTCGCAGAACGACGTCTCCGTGAGCGGAAACCTGCTGTTCCTCTCCACCGACTCCTCGCGCAGCGACAACTCCTGCGCGAGCACCACCCAGCCCGCGACCGAGAAGTCGTCGTGGGAGGGCATGAAGATCTTCGACATCAGCGACAAGGCGAACCCGAAGTACGTCGCCGCCGTCGAGACCGCCTGCGGCTCGCACACCCACACGCTGGTGCCCGAGCGGAGAGACGTCTACATCTACGTCTCCTCGTACTCACCCAGCGCCACCTTCCCCGACTGCCAGCCGCCGCACGACGGCATCTCGGTCATCAAGGTGCCGCGCAAGGCGCCCGAGAAGGCGGCCGTGGTCGGCTTTCCCGTGCTCTTCCCGGGTGAGGGTCCTGACGGCGGCGGCAACCCGGGTGCGCCCACCAACCCCGGCGTCTCCAAGACCACCGGCTGCCACGACCTGACCGTCCTGCCCTCCAAGGACCTCGCGGCGGGCGCCTGCATGGGCGACGGCATCCTGTTCTCCATCAAGGACCCCGAGCACCCGAAGGTCATCGACCGGGTCCAGGACAACGTCAACTTCGCGTTCTGGCACTCGGCGACGTTCAACCAGCGCGCGGACAAGGTCGTCTTCACCGACGAGCTGGGCGGCGGCGGGGCGGCCACCTGCAACGCGGCCATCGGCCCCAACCGCGGTGCCGACGGCATCTACGACATCACCGGCCGCGGCGACCACCGCAAGCTGGTCTTCCGCAACTACTACAAGATCCCCCGCTACCAGGCCGACACCGAGAACTGCGTCGCCCACAACGGCTCCCTCATCCCCGTCAAGGGCCGCGACCTCATGGTCCAGGCGTGGTACCAGGGCGGCATCTCCGTCTGGGACTTCACCGACTCCGCCCACCCGCACGAGATCGCCTACTTCGAGCGCGGCCCGCTGACCACGGACACCCTCCAAGTGGCCGGCTCGTGGTCCGCGTACTACTACAACGGCTACATCTACTCCAATGACATCAGGAAGGGCTTCGACGTCCTGAAACTGAACGACCACCGCACGGACCCGGCCCGCCGGGTGCACCTGCCCGAACTGAACGTGCAGACGCAGCCGGACTACTTCGACTGAGCGGACCTGCTGGGTACCGGCGGCTTCCCTTGCGCGGGGGAGCCGCCGGTGCGTGTCCGTTCGCCGGCGGTGTCGCTCAGGACTCCGTGCCGGACTCCTGGGGGAAGAAGGTGATCAGCGTGGCGGTGCCGTCCTTGTCGACTGCCCGAACCGCCGGCTCGGGCACGTCCTGCGTGGCGACGTCGATCTCCGTGGGGTGCCACACCAGGTGCCGCAGGACGACGGGGTAGCGCGGCGACCGTCCGCCGACGGAAACGGCCACCACGTCGTCCTTCGGGTCGTAGGAGATGGTGGTGAAGGGCAGCCGGTTGGCTTCGTACTGATGACCGACCTCGGGGTCCAGTACCTCGATGGTGACGAACTCCCCCTCGTGCTCGTCGGTCAACTGATTGAGGGCGGTCTCCCAGGTGCTGCGGTCGAGCGTTTCGGTGCCGGCCATCGTCGTTCCTCCTCCGGTGGCGATCTGCTCTCCCGACGAAGGTAGCCGCGGCCCCGAGCGCCTGCCTCGGCCTGGCAGGTCGAGCCGTGTGGCGCGGGTGGACCTGCGTTGTCGAAGGCCCCCGGCAGGGTTCGCACCTGCGACACCCGCTTCAGGA
>NZ_MUNH01000568.1:0-6192 GCF_002154615.1 Streptomyces recifensis | reverse complement strand
GCCGCGAGACCCGGCGAGCCCTCCAGCCGGTCCCGCAGGAACACCGCGGACCAGTCCAGGCTCGCCCCCTCAGCGAACACCGCGCAGAAGCCGACCGCGCCGATCAGCAGGGCCGAGCGGGGCGGCAGCGCGAACCTCGGCGGCGGCTCCTCGTCCTCGGCGGGCTGTACGTCCAGCACCCAGGCGCAGGCCAGCAGGCCCAGCACGGTGAGCACGGCGGCGGCCAGCAGATGGTGCAGCCGGGCGTCCGAGCCGAGATGCGCGGCCAGCGTGCCCGCCGCCGAGCCGATCAGCGCGCCCGTGCTCCACATGCCGTGCAGCCCCGACATGATCGACTTGCCGAGCAGTCGCTCGATCTCCACGCCGAGCGCGTTCATCACCACGTCCGCCATGCCGGAGGCCGCGCCGTAGGCGAACATCCCCAGGCACAGCGTGAGCAGGTTCGGCGCCAGCGAGGGCAGCACCAGGGAGAGCGTCCACAGCGCGAGCAGCCCCCGCAGGGCCGTACGGCTGCCGAAGCGGTGGCTGATCCGGCCCGCCAGCGGCATCGCACAGGAGGCGCCGAGCGCGGTGAAGGCCAGGGCGAACCCGAGCTGGCCCGCGCTCAGTCCGGCGTGGTCCTGGATCCAGGGCACGCGGGTGGCGAAGGAACCCGTCACCGCGCCGTGCACGGCGAACACGGCCGCCACGGCGTACCGGGCGCGCCTGACCTCCCCGGCCGGCCGGCTCACGTCTTCCATCCTCACGTCCCTCCCCAAAGAGTCGCCCGCTGTACCGTCCTCGGCACTCGCGCAAACTATCAGGGACCCTGCCTGATAGATAGAGTGCTTCCGGCAGCCCGCTTCTGGGAGGATTCCCGTCATGCCCGCATCACCGAGCACCGCACGGGCCATCAACGACCGGCTCGCCCTGCGGCTGTTGCAGCAGGAGGGCCCGCTGACGGCGGGACAGCTCAAGCAGCTCACCGGACTGTCCCGGCCCACCGTGAGCGACCTCGTCGACCGCCTCACCGTCTCCGGCCTGATCCGGGTGGTGGGGGAGTCGGGGGAGCAGCGCCGGGGGCCCAACGCCCGGCTGTACGGCATCGCCGCCGACCGCGCCCATCTGGCCGCCCTCGACGTCCGCACCGGGGGAGTCCTGGTGCTCGTCTCCGACCTGGTCGGGCGGGTGCTCGCGGAGGTGGCCGTGCCCATCGACGCCGGGAGCGGCACCGGACCCGCCGTCGAGCAGGCGGTCGCGGCCGTGGAGGAGGCGGCACGCAAGGCGGGCCCGGACGCCTGGGCGGGGCTGCACACCGTCGGCATCGGCGCGCCCGGTCTGGTCGACCCCGCCACGGGTGACCTGCGCGACTCCAGCGGTCTGCCCGCGTGGCACCGCAGTCTGGTCGCCGCGCTCCAGCGGCGGTTGCCGAAGGCGCGGGTCACCGTCGAGAACGAGACCAACCTCGCGGCCCTCGCCGAGCAGCGCGAGGGCGCCGCCCGTGACCGGGACACCTTCGTGCTGCTGTGGCTCGGGCACGGGGTCGGCGCCGCCGTCGTCCTCGACGGCCGGCTCCGCCGGGGTGCCTCCGGCGGTACCGGCGAGATCGGCTTCCTGCCCGTCCCCGGCACCGGCTCGCTGCCCTCCGCCACCGACTGCGACGGCGGGTTCCACGCCCTGGCGGGCGCCGCCGCGATCGGCGCCCTGGCCCGCGAGCACGGGCTCCCGGCCGAAGTCCCGCTGGACGGTCCGGGCGCGGCCCGGCTGGTCGCCCGCGCGGTAACTGCCGGGAACGAACCCGCCACCCGCTTCCTCGACACCCTGGCCGACCGCCTCGCCATCGGCACCGCAGCCGTCACCGCCGTCCTCGACCCCGGCTGCGTCGTCCTCGGCGGCGAGATCGGCCAGGCCGGCGGCGAGCCCCTCGCGGCACGCGTCGCCGCCCGCCTGAAGCGCCTGTCCCCCCTGCCCACCGAGGTGCGCCCCGGCACCCTCGGGGGCGCCGCGGTCCTGCGCGGCGCCCTGCTGACGGCCCGCGACCGGGCGCAGGACGAGCTGTTCGCGCCTTAGGGCGTGTCCGCGCGAACCGTCCGCGCCCCGGGCTCAGCCGAACCGACGCGCCAGGTACTCCTCGAACGTCCCCTTGCCCACCGCCCGTTCCGGTGCCAGGTGGCCGCCCGCGCGGAAGGCGCCGTACGTCCGGCCGAACAGGGGGACCTCCAGCAGGCGGCGGTTCCTGCCCGTGGCATCGAGGTAGGCGCGGGCCAGGGAGGGGACGGAGCGGATCTCGGGGCCGCCCATGTCGGGGACGCGGCCCGAGGGGGTCGTGAGGGCCAACTCCGCCAGGCGGGCGGCCACTTCGGAGACCTCCACCGGCTGGTCGGACAGGGCGGCCGGGAGGAGGGCCAGTGGGGGTGCGGTGAGTGCGCCGAGGAAGGTGGCCATCAGGTCGTGGAACTGGGTCGCGCGCAGCACGGTCCAGCCGAGCCCGGACTCCTCGATCCGGCGCTCCACCGCGAGCTTGGCGCGGTAGTAGGGCAGCGGCACCCGGTCCACGCCGACGATGGAGATGTACACCAGGTGCCCCACCCCGGCCCGCCGCGCGGCCGGGATCAGATGGCCCGCCGCCTTCTCGTCGCCGCCGTTCGGCGAGCTGGCGCAGTGCACCACGGTCGCCACACCCGCCAGGGCCGCGTCCAGCGCGGGGCCGCCCTTGCGCAGATCGACCGCGTACGGCTCGCTGCGACGGCTGAGCACCCGTACGTCGTGGCCGTCCGCCCGCAGCTTCTCCGTCACCAGCCGGCCGAGTGTGCCGGTGCCGCCCGTCACCAGGATCGTGGTCATGCCGCTCGCCTTCCCAAAGGTCCGGGGCGGCCCGTGCGGCACGCCCCATGACCAGGACGGCCACGCCCCCGCGGATGTGACATCGGCTGGGGTGACCCGGCGGCGGGCAAGGGCCTTCGTCACCGCCGCCGGGTCCGGTCGCACCATAAGAGGACTAGACCACTCCGGTCAATAGGTCCGGACCAAGCTCAATTCCCTTGTGATGTGAGGGTGTTGTGCTGGGCCTTCACCCGTCCGGTGTGCCTGTGAGGCAGCCCACACCGGTCCCCTGTATGGCCGACCGGCGGGCGTGGCAGACTTGCGGTGTACCAGAAGCAGCGCACTCCGGGGTCGGTGAAAGTCCGAACCGGCGGTTACAGTCCGCGACCCGGTCGCTTCCAGCGGCCGGTTGACCAGGTGAAATTCCTGGACCGACGGTTAAAGTCCGGATGGGAGGCAGTGCGCGGCGGGCGGGCATCACCATGCACGCCGCCGTATCAGGTCTCGTCCTTCCGGACGGGTCCCTCTCGGCGTCGTGACCCGGTGCATTCCCCTCGTCCATGCCGTCGTCATCGACCGGCCCCCGGAGTCCGTGCCCGAAGAGGCAGGAGGACCGGGGACGTGTTCACCGGAATCGTGGAAGAGCTGGGCGAGGTCACCGCCGTCGAGAACCTCGGCGACGCCTCCCGTTTCCGGCTCCGTGGCCCCGTCGTCACCGAAGGCGCGCGGCACGGCGACTCCATCGCCGTCAACGGCGTCTGTCTCACCGTGGTCGACCACGAGGATGACGAGTTCACCGCCGACGTGATGGCAGAGACCCTCAAGCGTTCCAGCCTCGGCGCCCTCGCCGTCGGCTCCCGCGTCAACCTCGAACGCCCCACCGCCGTCGGCGCCCGCCTCGGCGGCCACATCGTGCAGGGCCACGTCGACGGCTCCGGCGCGGTGCTCGCCCGTACCCCGTCCGAGCACTGGGAGATCGTGAAGATCTCGCTCCCCGCCAGCCTCTCCCGCTATGTCGTGGAGAAGGGCTCCATCACGGTCGACGGCATCAGCCTCACCGTGGTCGAAGCGGGCTCCGACCACTTCACCGTCAGCCTCATCCCCACCACGCTCGCCCTGACCACGCTCGGGCACAAGCAGCCCGGCGACCCGGTCAACCTCGAGGTCGACATCATCGCCAAGTACGTCGAGCGGCTGCTCGCGGCCGGACAGGGGGCAGGCGCGTGAACTCGCTCAACACCGAGGCGTTCACCCTCTTCGGCCAGCACATCCTCTGGTCGGACATGATCGGCAACCTCTTCGGACTGGCCGCCCTCGCGCTCGGCTGGCGCCGCTCCCTGTGGACCTGGCCGGTGCAGCTCGTCTCCGGCCTGATCCTCTTCGCCGCCTTCTACGGCCACCTCGCCGGCAGCGCGGGCAAGCAGGTCGTCGTCATGGCCGTCGCCGTCTACGGCTTCTGGCAGTGGAGCCGCAGCCGCGGCAAGGCCGCCGACGGCCACATCGCCCCCCGCTTCGCCACCTGGCGCGAACGCGCCGCCATGATCGTGGCGGCCGCCGCCGGCACCGTCGCCGTCGCGCTGCTCTTCACCGCGTACCCGTCCCTGTCCTGGGACCCGTGGCCGGACGCGTACATCTTCGTCGGCACCATCGTCGCCATGTACGCCCAGGCCAAGGGCATGGTCGAGTTCTGGATCGCCTGGCTGCTCGTCGACGTCGTCGGCGTCCCGCTCAACTTCGCCAACGGCTACGCCTTCTCCGGCTTCGTCTACGTGATCTACGGCGCGCTCGTCCTGTGGGGCATGCGCGACTGGTGGCTGCGCTCCCGCAGGAACGCGCGGCCCGTCCTGGAAGGAACGCCCGCATGACCTCGGCACCCCCGCTACACCCCGGTGACAGCATCGAAGACCTCCGCCTCGACCCCGTCGAGCAGGCCGTCGCCGACATCGCCGCGGGCCGGCCCGTGGTGGTCGTGGACGACGAGGACCGCGAGAACGAGGGCGACCTCGTCATCGCCGCCGAGAAGGTCACCCCCGAGATCGTCGCCTTCATGATGAGCGAGTGCCGGGGCCTGATCTGTGCCCCCATGGAGGGCGCCGAACTCGACCGGCTGCGGCTGCCGCAGATGGTCGAGGACAACACCGAGTCGATGAAGACCGCCTTCACCGTCTCCGTGGACGCCTCGCCCGCGCACGGCGTGACCACCGGCATCTCCGCCACCGACCGCGCCACCACCCTGAAGCTGCTGGCGAGCGGCACCGCCCAGCCCACCGACCTCGTCCGCCCCGGCCACATCTTCCCGCTGCGCGCCCGCGAGGGCGGTGTCCTGGTCCGCGACGGCCACACCGAGGCCGCCGTCGACCTCGCCCGGCTCGCCGGACTGCGCCCCGCCGGAGCCATCGTGGAGATCGCCGGGGAGGACGGCCGCATGCTGCGGCTGCCCGAGCTGATCCCGTTCGCGCGCAAGCACGGGCTGACGATCATCTCCATCGCGGACCTCGTCACCCACCTCCGCGCCCCCGAGGCCGAGGCCGAGCAGGACGTGACAGCGCCTCTCGCGGTCGCGCCCACCGTCCGCCGCGAGGCCGAGACGAGCCTGCCCACCCGGCACGGCACCTTCACCGCCTACGGCTACCGGGCCCCCGACGGCGTCGAGCACGTCGCGCTCGTGCACGGCGACATCGGTGACGGCGCCGGCGTGCTCGCCCGCGTCCACTCCGAGTGCCTCACCGGCGACGTCTTCGCCTCCCGGCGCTGCGACTGCGGCCCCCAGCTCGACGCCGCCCTCGCCCGCATCCACGCCGAGGGGAGGGGAGTCGTCGTCTACCTGCGCGGCCACGAGGGACGCGGCATCGGCCTGCTGTCCAAGCTGCGCGCCTACGAACTCCAGGAGCGCGGGCGGGACACCCTCGACGCCAACCTCGAACTCGGCCTGCCCGCCGACGCCCGCGACTACGCGGCCGGCGCGCAGATCCTGGCCGACCTCGGCGTGCGCGACGTGCGCCTGATGACCAACAACCCAGACAAGACCGACGCGCTCACCCGGCACGGCATCCAGGTCACCGGCCGCGAGCCGATGCCGGTCCACGCCGACGAGCACAACGTCCGGTACCTGCGCACCAAGCGCGACCGGATGGGCCATGACCTGCCCTGGCTGGACACCCCCGCCGTGTCCACCTGCGGCAACCAGTAAGCGAACCGAGCGAACAGCGCGAAGGAGCAACGTGAGCGGCAAGGGTGCACCGGAACTGTCCGTACGCAACGTCAGCGACCTCAGGGTCGCCGTCATCGCGGCGCAGTGGCACGACAAGGTGATGGACGGTCTGGTGAACGGCGCCCTGCGCGCCCTGCACGACCTGGGGATCGACGAACCGACCCTGATCAGGGTCCCCG
>NZ_MUNH01000567.1:0-1820 GCF_002154615.1 Streptomyces recifensis | reverse complement strand
CGCGGGCAGTGAGGAGTACGCCAGGCCGATGCCGGCGCCGAGGACCATCGAGGTGATGATCGTCTGCCAGGCGGCGTGCATCAGGCCGAGGCCGCCCGCGTAGCCGGCCGCGATGACCAGCAGGCCGATGATCAGGGTCGTCCGGGGGCCGTAGCGGGCCGAGAGGCGGGCGTAGACCGGGGCGGTGAACATCATGGTCAGGCCCAGCGGGGCCACGCACAGACCGGCGACCACCATCGACTGACCGAGGCCGTAGCCGGTGGCGGTGGGGAGCTGGAGCAACTGGGGGAGGACCAGCGAGACGACGTAGAAGCTGACGCCGACCATGATCGAGGCGAGGTTGGTGAGCAGGACCTCGCGGCGGGCGGTGGTGCGCAGGTCGACCAGCGGGGCCGGTATGCGCAGCTCGTACACCCCCCACAGCAGCAGCACGGCGAGCGCGGCGCCGAAGAGGCCGAGGGTGGTGCCGGAGGACCAGCCCCAGTCGCTGCCCTTGGTGATGGGCAGCAGGAGCAGCACCAGACCGGCGGAGAGGCCGGCGGCTCCCGGGTGGTCGAAGGAGCCCTTGGCGCGGGCCGGGGACTCGGGGACGGCCAGCAGGGTCAGGCCGATGGCGAGCACGCCCAGGCCGGCGGCGCCGTAGAACAGGGCGTGCCAGTCGGTGTGCTGGGCGACCAGGGCGGCGGCGGGCAGCGCCAGACCGCCGCCGACGCCGATCGAGGAGCTCATCAGCGCCATCGCGGAGGCGAGCCGCTCACGCGGGAGCATGTCGCGCATCAGGCCAATGCCCAGCGGGATCGCGCCCATGGCGAAGCCCTGGAGGGTGCGGCCCACGATCATCAGGAGCAACTGGCTGGTGACCGCGCTGACCAGCGCGCCGACCACCATCACGGACAGGCTGAGGATCAGCATCCGGCGCTTGCCGTACAGGTCGCCGAGGCGGCCCATGATCGGGGTGGCGACGGCACCGGAGAGCAGGGTGGAGGTGAGGACCCAGGTCGCGTTGCTCGGCGCGGTGCCTAGCAGTTGCGGCAGGTCCTTGATGACCGGCACGAGCAGGGTCTGCATCACCGCGACCACGATGCCCGCGAAGGCGAGCACCGGGACTACGGCCCCGCCCGCTTTCCTGGTGGCGTGGTCGGGCGTGGTGTGGGTCATGGAAATGGGGTCCTCCCGCGTGAATACGTGCAGGGTGAACCTCGTATGCACGGGAAACTATTCCGTTGCTTCGGGACGCTAACGAATCCTTGACCCGGAGTTGGGTTTCTGACGGGGTGTCAGCGCTTCACAGCCAGCCGCGCTGCCGGGCCTCCCGTACCGCCTCCGCGCGGTTGCGGGTGCCGGTCTTGCCGATCGCCGAGGAGAGGTAGTTGCGGACGGTGGACTCCGACAGGTGCAGCCGGGCGGCGATGTCGGCGACCGTCGCGCCGTCCACGGAGGCGGTCAGCACCTCGCACTCCCGGCCGGTCAGCGGATTCGGTCCCGCGCTGAGCGCGGCCGCCGCCAGAACGGGGTCGACCACCGTCTCCCCGGCCAGCACCCGGCGCACCGCCTGCGCCAGCTCCTCCACCGGCCCGTCCTTCACCAGGAAGCCGGCCGCCCCCGCCTCCATCGCCCGGCGCAGATAGCCGGGCCTGCCGAACGTGGTCAGGATCAGCACCCGGCACCCCGGCACCCGCTCCCGCAGCAGCGCGGCCGCGTCCAGCCCGCTCAGCCCCGGCAACTCGATGTCCAGCAGCGCCACGTCCGGCCGGTGCTCCAGGGCGGCCGTCAGGATCGCGTCCCCCGCGGCCACTTGAGCGACCACCTCGATGTCGTCC
>NZ_MUNH01000566.1:0-3573 GCF_002154615.1 Streptomyces recifensis | reverse complement strand
CTGCGGGCCTGGGCCACCCGCGCCCCGCTCCTGCCCGCCCTGGTCTTCATGATCGTCGTGACCCAGCTGCCGTTCGTGGCCACGCTGGTGATCTCGTTCTTCGACTGGAACGCGCTCTACCCCAAGGCCCGCCGCTTCACCTGGTTCGACAACTACCGGCAGGTGCTCACCGACGCCGACCTGCGCCACTCGGTGTGGGTCACCGTGCTGCTCACCGCCTCCGTGGTGGTGGCCAGCCTGGTCCTCGGACTGGCGCTGGCGCTGCTGCTGGACCGGAAGTTCAAGGGCCGGGGTGTGGTCCGCACCCTGCTGATCGCCCCGTTCCTCGTGGTCCCCGTGGCCGCCGCCCTGCTCTGGAAGCATGTGCTCTACAACCCGGAGTACGGTCTGCTCAATGGGTTGCTGCACTATGTGGGCGGCCCACAGCCGGACTGGGTCTCCCACACCCCGCTGCTCGCGGTGGAGGCTTCGCTGGTGTGGCAGTGGACGCCGTTCATGATGCTGATCCTGCTGGCGGGACTGCAGAGCCGGGACCAGCAGCAGATCGAGGCCGCCCGGGTGGACGGGGCGAGCGACTGGCAGATCTTCCGCCACCTCACCCTCCCGCACCTGCGCCGCTACCTGGAACTGGGCGCCCTGCTGGGTTCCATCTACATCGTGCAGAACTTCGACGCGGTGTTCACGCTCACCTCGGGCGGCCTCGGCACCGCGAACCTGCCGTACACCGTGTACCAGAGCTTCTACCAGGCCCATGAGAACGGCCTCGCCTCGGCGGCGGGTGTCCTCGTCGTCATCGGCTCCATCGTCATCGCCACCTTCGCGCTGCGCGTGGTGTCGTCCCTGTTCCGCGAGGAGGTGTCCCGATGAGTTCCACCACCGCCACCCCCGCGCGGCGCACCGGGCGCAGTGGGCTCGGTCTGGGCCTGGTGGCCTGGCTGGCCGGCATCGTCTTCTTCCTGCCCATCGCCTGGATGGTCCTGACCTCGTTCCACTCCGAGGCGGACGCGGCGACCAATCCGCCGTCCTTCGCCGCGCCGCTCACCCTGGACGGCTATCGCGAGTTCTTCGGCGCGGCCGGCGGCGCCAGCCCCTGGCCGGCGCTGATCAACTCCACGGTCGCCTCGCTGGCCTCCACCCTGCTCGTGCTGGTGCTGGCCCTCCCGGCGGCGTACGCGCTCTCCATCCGGCCGGTGAAGAAGTGGACCGACGTCCTGTTCTTCTTCCTGTCGACGAAGATGCTCCCGGCCGTGGCGGGCCTGCTGCCGCTGTACCTCTTCGCGAAGAACGCCGGGCTGCTGGACAACATCTGGCTGCTGGTCGTCCTCTACACCTCGATGAACCTGCCGATCGCGGTGTGGATGATGCAGTCCTTCCTCGCCGAGGTGCCGGTCGCCGTCATCGAGGCGGCGCGGGTGGACGGGGCGCCGCTGCCGGTGATCCTGGCCCGCGTGGTCGCGCCGATCGCGCTGCCCGGCATCGCGGCGACCTCACTGATCTGCTTCATCTTCAGCTGGAACGAGCTGCTGTTCGCCCGTGTGCTGACCGGCGTGGTCGCGGAGACCGCGCCCGTCTTCCTGACCGGCTTCATCACCAGCCAGGGCCTGTTCCTGGCCAAGGTGTGCGCCGCGTCGCTCGTCGTCTCCCTGCCGGTACTCGCCGCGGGGTTCGCCGCCCAGGACAAGCTGGTCCAGGGCCTGTCGTTGGGAGCCGTGAAATGAAGGCCGCCGTCATCGAGTCCGTGGGCCGTGCCGTCGTCACCGAGGTCCCCGACCCGACACCGGGCCCGCGCGACGTGGTCGTGGAGGTCGCCGCGTGCGGGATCTGCGGTACCGATCTGCACATCCTGCAGGGCGAGTTCGCACCCAAGCTGCCGATCGTGCCGGGCCACGAGTTCGCGGGCCGGGTGGTCGGGATCGGCAGCCAGGTCACCGAGGTCGCGGCCGGCGACCAGGTCGCGGTGGACCCGTCCCTGTACTGCTACGAGTGCCGCTTCTGCCGCGACGGCCACAACAACATGTGCGAGCGCTGGGCCGCGATCGGTGTGACCACGGCGGGCGGTGCCGCCCAGTACGCGGTCGCGCCCGTGGCCAACTGCGTGAAGCTGCCCGAGCACGTACGCCCCCAGGACGCGGCCCTCATCGAGCCGCTGTCCTGCGCGGTGCGCGGCTACGACATCCTCAACTCCCGCCTCGGCGCCCATGTCCTGATCTACGGCTCCGGCACCATGGGCCTGATGATGCTGGAGCTGGCCAAGCGCACGGGCGCGGCGAGCGTGGACATGGTCGACATCAACCCCGCCCGGCTGGAGACGGCCAAGTTGCTCGGTGTCTCGGGCTCGGCGGCCGACGCCGACGAGCTGGACCGGCCGCAGGGCTGGGAGATCGTGATCGACGCGACCGGCAACGCGGCGGCGATCCAGGACGGCCTGGGCCGGGTGGCCAAGGCGGGTACGTACCTCCAGTTCGGCGTGGCCGACTACGCGACGCGGGTGACGATCGACCCGTACCGCATCTACAACCAGGAGATCACCATCACCGGCTCCATGGCGGTGCTGCACAGCTACGAGCGGGCGGCGGAACTGTTCGCGAACGGCGTGCTGAACCCGGACGTCTTCATCAGCGACCGGATCGCCCTGGAGAACTACCCGCAGGCGCTGGAGCAGTTCGCGGCGGGCGTCGGCCGCAAGATCGTCGTGACTCCCTGAGCCGTGCTCTTCGGCAGGGCCCTGTTGGCGGGGGCGAGCGTGGGGATGCTCGCCCCCGTGAGCCCCGGCCGGGCGGTCCGCCGGGTCGCCCGGTCCGCGGCCCCACGCCGGGCTCCGTGCCCGGTGCGCATCTCCCCTCCGCGGCGCTCGTGACCCGAACGGGGGTCTCGGCGCCGGGTAAGGGAACGGCAAAGTGGGCTCGTTCGTTCACCCGGCATGACCGCTATGACCCCTGGCTCCAACGTCCCGCTTCCGGCCACCCGTGTGACGGTGGACGTGGCCGCACCGGTGCGGCTGGACGTGTCGGGCCTGCTGCTCGCCGCCGACGGCAAGGTGCGCTCCGACGACGACTTCATCTTCTACAACCAGCCGGCCGGCCCCGGCGTGACCTACCGCTCGGGCGGCGGGTCCGCGCCGGACTCGATCACGGTCGACACCGGGGCGGTGCCGCCGGAGATCGAGAAGATCGTCGTCACCGCGAGCCCGGACGCGGCGGGCCAGACCTTCCAGGGCATCGAGCCGACGGCCACGATCCGGGACGCGGACGGCGGCGCGGTCGTCGCCTCCTTCACCCCGCCCGGCCTCGGCGCCGAGACGGCCCTGGTGGTCGTGGAGATCTACCGGCGCAACGGCCAGTGGAAGGCCCGCGCGGTGGGGCAGGGGTACGCGAACGGGCTGGCGGGCATCGCGACGGACTTCGGCGTGACGGTGGAGGAACCGGCCCAGCCGGTCTCCGCGCCTCCGGTTCCCCGGACGCCGCCCGCTCCCCAGGCACCCCCGGCCCCCACGCCGGGCGCCGGCAAGATCAACCTGGACAAGGGCCGGGTGAGCCTCCAGAAGAACCAGACGGTCTCCCTGGTCAAGGGCGG
>NZ_MUNH01000565.1:0-5241 GCF_002154615.1 Streptomyces recifensis | reverse complement strand
GGTCGTAGCCGGGCTTGGTCGCGTAGACCTCGAAGGTGCCCTTGTGCGGGGCGGTCACCCGGTACCTGAAGGTATAGGCGCCGCTGTGCACGCCGGTCGCCGGCCAGTCGGCGCGGGCCAGGTCGAGGCCCTTGAACTCGTCGTTCCCCGCGCTGCACAGCTTGCCGTCGGGGATCAGATCCTGGTGGCGGCCGCCCGCGTCGCCGATCCGGATGCCGTTCCAGTCGTACAGCGCCTGGGTGCCGCCCGCCGCCACGGCCGCCCGGCAGGCCGCCGACTTGGGGGACTCCGGGCCCTCCGCGAAGCACTGGGCGACCCGGCTGACCGGGTCGCCCATCGAACCGTGCGCGGACGCGGGCGCGGTGGCCAGCACGGTCAGGGTCAGCGGCGCCAGGCCGAGCACGGCCGCGGTGGCGGCGGCCCGCAGCCGGGGCATGCGCCGCCCGCGCGGGGTCGAGGGCGTGGCGAAGGGCATCGGAACTCCTCGGAACGGTGGGCCGGCCGGCTGCCGGCAGGGGGCGAGTCCCGTGGGGGGACGGTCAGAAACTAGCCCCGCACGGCGGCGGACCGACCCCCTCCGGCCCGCTTGAGGCGATCTTTATGGTCCGCTTAAGGCCGTGCTCAGACTGGGCTCAGGTCGCTACCGTGCCCGGCATGAACGATCACCCCGAAGCCCCGGTCCGTGCCGCCACGGCCGCCGACGTGCCCGCCGTGCGCGCGGTCACCGACGCGGCCTACCGCCCCTACATCGCGCGCATCGGTGTGGTGCCCCAGCCCATGGAGGCGGACCACATGGCCGATGTCGAAGCGGGGTGTGTCTTCGTCACAGGAGAGCCCGTCACCGGACTCGTGGTCGTCCGCGCTCACCCCGGCCACCTCTTCCTCGACAGCATCGCCGTCCACCCCGACGCCCATGGCCGGGGCGTCGGCGGCCGGTTGCTGCGTTTCGTGGAGGCCCACGCCCGTGCGCTGGGGCTCCCCGAGATCCGGCTCTACACCAACGCCCTGATGTGGGAGAACCAGAAGATCTACCCCCGGTACGGCTACGAGTTGGTGGAACGCCGTGTCGACGGCCCCTACGACCGGCTCCACTACCGCAAGTCCCTGGACCGCGACGGAACCTGATTGTCAGTGGTGGATGGCACGCTTGCCGTATGAGCGACGCGAGCGAGCGGACCGCCGGGGCGGACGTGGACTGGGACGCCCAGGCCGCCGTCTTCGACGACGAACCGGATCACGGCCTGCGCGCCCCGGAGACACGGGCCGCGTGGGCCGAAAGGCTTCGCGGGTGGCTGCCCGGACAGCCCTCGGACGTGCTCGACCTGGGCTGCGGCACCGGAAGCCTCGCGCTGCTCGCCGCCGAACAGGGGCACCGGGTGACCGGCGTCGACGCCTCCCCGGCGATGGTCGAGCGGGCCCGCGCCAAGCTCGCCGGGCAGGACGCGCGGGTCCTGCGCGGGGACGCGGCCCTACCCCCGGTGGCGGAAGAGGGCTACGACGTGATCCTCGTCCGGCATGTGCTGTGGACGCTGCCCCGCCCCGCCGAGGTGCTGCGCCACTGGCGCACCCTGCTGCGCCCCGGCGGCCGGTTCGTGCTGGTCGAGGGCGTCTGGGGAAGCCTCTCCCCGGTAGGGACGCCCGCCGACGAGGTCACCGCCCTGCTGGCCCCCCTCGCCGGGCGGATACGGGTGGAGCCGCTGTCCGGCGACCCGCTGCTGTGGGGCAAGACCGTCACCGACGAGCGGTACGCGGTGCTGGCCGAGATCTGAAGGCTCAGGCCAGGCCCGTGAGACCCTCCGCGCGGGCCAGCACCTCCAGCTCGTCCAGCGCCGACCGGGCGGCGGCCGCCGCCTCCGGGTCCCGCTCGGCCAGCCCGCTCGCGGCGAACTCGTCCTCGTCCAGCCGGAGCACGTCCTTGCCGTCACCGGAGACCCAGAGGTCCAGGTCGAGGTCCTCCACCACGAGTTCGGCGCCGGACCGGACGGCGGGCCGGGTGATGTCGCAGTACCAGCCCTTCAGCGTGCCGTCCTGCGCACGCACCTCCTTGACCGAGTACCAGCGGTCCCGCCAGTAGTGCTCGGTGAACACGTCGCCCAGCTCGAAGCGCACGAACCCGAAGTCCCGCACACCCTCACCCGCCCAGGGGGCGCGCACCGACACACGGATGCCGTCGTCCGCGAGCAGCGCCGCCGGGTAACGGATCTTCGTACGCCCCGCCTTGACGAGGACAACCTCCAACTCATCCGCCCAGTCAGCCGAGTTCGCGGACATACCGCACCTCCGTGGCGCAGAACTCGTAGCCGAGCCACTTGTTGACGGCGATCATCGGGCCGTTGCCCGCGTCGTTCCCGGTGAACGCCTCGGTGTGGCCGGCCGCGCGGGCCCGGTGCAGCGAGTGCAGCTTGACGAGTTTGGCCAGGCCCCGGCCCCGGTGGGCGCGGGAGGTGCCGGTCATCGCGGTGAAGTAGCGGGTGGTGCCGTCGGAGTAGGCCGCGCTGAAGGCGACCGGGCGCCCGTCGGCCACCGCCACCACCGTCAGGTCGAGGTCCAGCAGCGGATGCTCCCAGGTCTCCGCCAGCCACGCCTCGTAGTCGGCGTAGGCGATCGTGACCTCGCCGGGCTCGTCCGCGACGGTCTCGGCGTCCAACTCGAACAGCGGGCGGGGATCGGCCGCGAAGTCGGCGGCGGTGCGCATCTCCACCCCGGCCGGGGACTCCGGGAGCGGCGGGAGGGTGCCGTGCGCCAGGTCGAGGCGGAGGAAGCGGGCCGGGCGGCCGGCCCGGTAGCCGTGCCGCTCGGCGAAGCGCACGCTGGCGGGCTCGTCCAGCACCCAGGAGTACAGCCGGGTGGCGCCCAGCGACGCGAGGTACTCCTCGGCGGTGGCGACCAGCAGATGCCCCGCGCCCCGGCCGGTGCGCTCCGGGTGGACGTGGACGTTGACGTACGCCTGTCCCGGCTCCGTGCTCTCGTGCGCGAGCGCCACCTGCGCGGTGCCGATCACCTCGCCGTCCTCCTCCGCGACCAGCGAGCGGAACCTCGCGTCCGGATGGCTCCGGGTGAGGACATGGCGTACCGACTCCGGGCTGAACAGGATGTAGGGCAGCGCCAGCCGTCGGACCCGGGCGAAGCCCTCGGTGTCGGCCGGCACGTCGGGGCGCAGGTCGCGCACGAGTACGGTCATGAGCAGGCACCGTACGGGCGGGGCCGCCGGAGTGCCTCTCATTTTTCGCCCGGTGCGGGAGAATCGCCCTGTGAGCCTGAAGATCCACATCGATGACAGCGCGCCGCCGTACGAGCAGGTCCGGGCGCAGATCTCCGAGCAGGCGCGGGCGGGCGCGCTCCCGGCCGGGTACCGGCTGCCCACCGTGCGCGGCCTGGCCGAGTCCCTCGGCCTCGCCGTGAACACCGTCGCCAAGGCGTACCGCGCGCTGGAGGCGGACGGCGTGATCGAGACCCGCGGCCGCAACGGCACCTACATCGCCGCCCCCGCCGCCACCCGCGAGGCCAGCACCGCCGCACAGGCGTACGCGGAACGCGCCCGCCGCCTCGGCCTGGACCACGACACCGCCCTGGCCACCGTCCACGACGCCCTCCGCGCCGCCTACGGCACCGACTGACCGGCGCTCACCGCCGCGCCCAGGGCTCCGGTGTCCGCGTGACCTCCAGCCCCGCGCGGCGGGCCAGGCCGCCGAATTCGGCCGCGTCCTTGACCGCCGCGCCTCTCGGGTCGTTGTTGAAGTAGGCGAAGACGTCCCCGCCCTCCGGCCAGGTGGTGGCGATGCGGTCGACCCAGGACTGGAGCGCCTGGGTGCCGTAGCGGGGCCAGGGCTTGGCGCGCCCGCGGTGGAAGCGGACGTAGCCCCAGTCGGCGGTGCGCCACAGCGGGCCGGCCGGGCGGCCCAGCTGGTCCGCCCAGCACAGGGCGGCCTTCCGCGCCTCGAGCACCTCACGGGTCTGCGGGGTCCACCAGGAGTCGTGCCGTGGCTCGACCGCCACCCGGGTCCCGGCCGGGAAGCAGGCCAGGCAGGCGTCCAGCAGCGGGGGGTCCGCGCGCAGGGTCGGCGGGAGCTGGAGCAGCACCGGGCCCAGGTCCGCGCCCAGCCCCTCGGCGTGGCTCATCAGCCGGTGCACCGGCTCCTCGGGGTCCCGCAGCCGCTTGATGTGGGTCAGATAGCGGCTCGCCTTCACCGCCACCACGAATCCCTCGGGCAGCCGGTCCCGCCACGCCTCGAAGTTCTCGCGGGACGGCAGCCGGTAGAAGGCGTTGTTCAGCTCCACCGTGGCGAAGTGCTCCGCGTACTCCTCCAGCCACCGGCGCACCGGCACGCCCGCCGGGTACAGCACGCCCCGCCAGCTCTTGTACTGCCACCCCGACGTACCGACGAACAGGGTCATGGGTCCATCAAAACATCCGCGCGCGGGCCGGGCGGGCGGACGGACCGCGCCCACCGCAACGGCCCACCCCGGGGTGCGGGCCCGCGCGGTTACAGGTACAGCCCCGCGTCCGCCCCGTCCCGCGCCCCCGGCACCGAGGTCGGTGCCGTGCCCCGGCGCAGCGCGTACAGCTCGGCCAGCGTCGAGCCGTCCCGGCCCAGCTCGTTCTGCAGCTCCGGGGCCTGGTCGCCGAGCCAGCTCACCGCCTCCGGGCGGGTCAGCGGCCCCACCTCGATCCGGGCCAGACAGCGGCCGGGCCGGACCACGGCCGGGTGCAGCCGCTCCAGGTCCTCGTTGGTCGTGACCCCCACCAGGACATTGCGGCCCTGGCCCAGCAGTCCGTCGGTCAGGTTCAGCAGCCGGGACAGCGCCTGGCCCGCGGTGTGCCGGGCCTCGCCCCGGATCAGTTCGTCGCAGTCCTCCAGCAGGAGCAGCCGCCAGCGGCCCTTGCCGGTGCCGTCCTCCTCGCCGATGGCGATGTCCATCAGATAGCCCACGTCGGAGAAGAGCCGCTCCGGGTCCAGGACGCAGTCCACCTGGCACCACTCCCGCCAGGACCGGGCCAGCGTGCGCAGCGCGGAGGTCTTGCCGGTGCCCGGCGGGCCGTGCAGCAGCAGGAGCCGGCCCGCGATGTCCTCCGGTGTCGTCTTCATCAGCCGGTCCATCGCCAGGGCCACCGGCGCGGTGTAGTTGGACCGCACCTCCTCCCACGTGCCGGCCGAGATCTGCCGGGTGGTGCGGTGCGGGCCGCGCCGGGGCGAGACGTACCAGAAGCCCATCGTCACGTTGTCCGGCTGCGGGGCGGGC
>NZ_MUNH01000564.1:0-2813 GCF_002154615.1 Streptomyces recifensis | reverse complement strand
CGGCCCCGCCGAGGCGGCCACCCAGAGGGGGCGGGTGGCCTCGGCGCGGCGGGCGGCCTCGCGGGCCAGTTCCACGCTGGAGGCCAGCAGGCGGGCGGCTTCCGTGCGGTCGATGCCGCGCCCGGCGAAGCCCTCGAAGGTGGCCTGGTAACTGGCGGTGATCACGATGTCCGCGCCGGCCGTGTAGTAGGCGAGGTGGGCCTCGGTGATGGCCTCCGGGTCCTCCGCGAGCAGACGGGCGGACCACAACTCGTCGGCGAGGTCGTAGCCGGCCGACGCCAACTGGTTGGAGAGCCCGCCGTCCAGGACGAGGGGCGGCCCCTCGGTGAGGGCGGTGGCGAGGTCGGTGCTCATCCCTCGACGCTAGCCGAGGTGAGGGCCTCGGCGAGCCCGTCCGCGAACTCCTCCGGATGCTCCAGGGTGCCGAGGTGACCGCCGGGGAGTTCCAGGAGAGCGCCGGCGGCCAGGAACTCGGCCACCCTCTGGGGGAGTTGGCCGTGCGAGTCCGCTCCTGCGGCGAGGGTCAGCCGGGCGAGCGCGGGCTCGGGGACGTACGCGGTGAACGGGTGCAGGACGTGCGCGAGGAAGACCCCCAGCGGAGTCGCGCCGGGCCCCTCGGCGGGTGCCCGCCCGGGCCCGTCCAGCGCCGCGATCAGCTCCCGGCGCCGCTGAGCCCCGTCCGGCAGCACCAGCGCGCACGGCGGCTCGTGCGCGACCACGTGCGCGAGCCGCGCCGGGTGCCGCGCGGCCAGCGCGAGCGCCGCGACCCCGCCCGAGCTGGTCCCGAAGACGTACCCCCGCTCACCGGGCGGCAGCACGGCGGCCAGCACCCGCTCCGCGCCGTCGGCCCAGTCCTCCGGCCGCTGGTCCGGCACCGGCTCCCCGAGGCGCCCGTGCGCCAGGCCCAGCGGGTCGTACGTCACCACGGTGAACCGGCGCGCCAGCCGCGCGGTCAGCGGACCCAGCCCCATCGGATGCCCGGCGCCGCCCGGCAGGAGCAGCAGCACCGGGCCGGTGCCGGTGAGGTCGAAGCCGGGCGTCATGCCTGGACCTCCCTGGGCCACTGTTCGAGTGCCCGGTGCAGCGCCTCGACCCCCTTCTCCCAGGAGGCGTCCACCGCGCGGCCGGCGCCGAAGCCGCCCGCCGATTCAAGTACGCAGTAGCCGTGGAAGGTGCTGCGCAGCAGGCGTACCGCGTCCGTGAGGTCGGGTTCGGACAGGCCGTAGGCGCGCAGCATCCCGTAGGTGATCTCGGCGGTGCGGCGCAGGGCCGGGGAGTCCGCGATCAGGGACTGGTCGACACGGATCTGGGTGGCCGCGTACCGGCCGGGGTGCTCCAGGGCGTAGGCGCGATAGGCGTCCGCGAACGCGGTCAGCGCGTCCCGGCCCGCGCGTCCGGCGACCGCCGCCGCGATGCGGTCGATCAGCTCGCCGCCCGCGTACAGCGCCAGCCGGGTGCGCAGGTCGTTCAGGTTCCGGACGTGCGAGTACAGGCTCGCGTCCTTCACCCCGAAGCGCCGGGCCAGCGCGGAGAGGGTGACCTGCTCGAAACCGGCCTCGTCCGCGAGTTCCGCGGCGGCCGCGACCAGCCGGTCGGCCGTGATCCCCGCACGCGCCATGGACCCACCTCCTTGGATGCCTAGGGCACATCCTAGAGGCTCTAGGAAATAATCTCCCGTACGAACGCATTGGCGAACTTGCCCGCCGGGTCCAGCCCGGCCACCAGTGCCCGGAAGTCGGCCAGCCTCGGGAACCGCTCCCGCACCACCGCCGACGGCATTTCGGACACCTTCCCCCAGTGCGGCCGGGCGTCCAGCGTGCCGAGCGCGGCCTCCACGGCGCGGACCACGGGGAGCACGGCCGCCGCGTCCTCGATCCAGGTGAAGTGCAGCGCCACCGAGTCCCGCCCGTACGCCGGGCTGAGCCACTGCGCGTCGGCCGCGACCGTACGTACCTCGCAGGTCAGCACCACCCCGGCGAGCGTCGCCCGGATCGCGTCCAGGGCGTGCAGCGCGGCCGGGGCGTCCGTCCTCGGCAGCAGGTACTCCGACTGGAGTTCCGAGCCGCTGCTGGGTGTGAACTCGGCCCGGAAGTGCGGCAGTCGCTCGTGCCAGGGGCCGGGCGCGCCGCCCTGCTGGGTGCAGTTGACCGCGGGCATCCCGGGCACCGGATGCATCGCCCCGGTCGCCGGCTCCGCCCACGGGAAGTCCACCGGCGCCTGATCGGTGCGCCGCTTCAGCCACACCTGCCGGAACCCCGGCGCCCGCCAGTCGGTGAACAGGCTCACGCTGTACGCCGAGGCCGCGACCGTCTCGTAGTCCAGTCCCTCCAGGGGAAGTTCGGTGAAGACGTGCTGCTCGACCTCGTACGCCGGTTCCAGGTCGAGGGTGAGCGCGGTGACCACGCCGAGCGCGCCGAGCGAGGTCACGGCGCCGTCGAAACGGGCGTCGCCGCGGGCGATCCGCAGGGTGCCGCCGTCCGCCGTGATCAGCTCGACCTCGCGTACCGCCGAGGCGAGCGGGCCGTTGCCCACGCCGGAGCCGTGAGTGCCCGTGGCGACCGACCCGGCGACCGAAATGTGCGGCAGGGAAGCCATGTTGGCGAGCGCCAGCCCGTGCGCGTGCACCGTGCGGGCCAGCTCCGCGTACCGGACCCCGCCGCCGACGCGTACCGTCCGGGCCGTCGTGTCCACGTCGATCACCGGGGGCAGTCCGGCCACCGACAGCAGCACGCCCCCGGCGCCGGGGTCCGCGATCCGGTTGAAGGAGTGCCCGCTGCCCAGCACCCGCACCCGCGCGCTGCCCGCCACCAGCG
>NZ_MUNH01000563.1:0-10779 GCF_002154615.1 Streptomyces recifensis | reverse complement strand
CCTGCAAAGCGAGTTACGCGGGTTCGATTCCCGCCACGGCCTCTGGTTGAGTGACCAGGCACGACAGAAGGGCGGCACCCACGTAGGGGGCCGCCCTTCCCGTTGTCCGTCTCAGTTTCCGTCTCAGTTGTGGTTGCAACGCGCGGCTTGGTGGACAGTCCCCCACCAGCTCATCGTCGTCGCCGTCCCGTCCATCTCAGTCAGCCGGCCGAGCGCATAAATCCTCATCGCTCCGGGGGCTTGGCCCCCTACGCTCCACATGTGGATCGCGACTGGATGCGTCAGAAGCTCGAAGCGTTCGATGACCTAGTAACCCAGTACTGGAATGTCCGGTATGTCAACGGTGACACGACACAGGAACGTAAGTGGCTTTTCGAGGCTGAACCCACAGTCGTGAGAATCTTGCGCCGTCTTGATCCCAGTCTCGTGGAGGTAGAGGTACTCGGGGAGGACGAGTGGCAGGGACTGACCATCAACTTGAATGCGGTCCGTCGTGCCATCGGCATCCTCGCGGACATGGACGAGTGGACGACTCGGTTGGCGCCGGATGGTCCCTCTATGCCTGCGGATGGATTCCACCCATGGGTGTGGGATGCCGCCCGCACCTTCTGGGAGTCCAAGCACTATCGCGCAGCCGTTCACGCGGCCGCTACGTCAATCAACGCCCATCTGCAAGAAAAGATCGGCCGACGTGACGTGTCGGACGCCAAGCTCGTCCAGGAGGCCCTGAGCGACAAGGCTCCGGAGCCGGGCAAACCCCGGCTCCGGATACTGGGTGACCCGGCAGAGCCAGGGGTCCAAACGCGGCAACGTGGTGCTCTTCAGCTTGGCCAAGGGGCGTACTTCGCTCTTCGAAACCCAGCCGCTCACGAGACGGGTGACTTGGCTGAGCAGGAAGCCTTGGAACAGTTGGCCACGTTCAGCGTGCTGGCGCGGCTGATCGACGTGTGCCACGTAGTGACATAGCGCTGTGGGGGCAGGCTTAACGCCTGCCCCCGCAGGTCAACCATCCGAGACCGGTACCCCAGCCGCCTCGTCACCGTCATCGTCCGGCCGGTCCATCTCAGCTCGCCAGATCAGACCGTCCACTTGTCTCGCAATGTCGGCCCTCACTGCGTCGACCATGTGCTGATAGCGAGCGGCCATGGCTGTCGTTGACCACCCCATGAGCCCCATGACGGCCCGTTCAGGGATGCCGAGGATGAGTAGGACCGTGGCGGCCGTGTGGCGCGCATCGTGCAGACGCCCGTCCCGAACCTTTGCCTCTGCCAGCAATGCCTTCCACTCAGCCCAGTCGCGGCGGTGGGACGGACTACGGCCGCGCTCGTCCGGGAAGACGAGGCCGTTTTCCTCCCAACACTTCCCGGCCACCAGTCGCTCTGCTTCCTGCGCCTTGAGATGAGCGCGCAGTAGGTCAGCGAGTTGCTCCGGGAGACCGACCGCGCGGCGGCCGGCGCGGGACTTGGTGGTAGAGATCTCCGGGTTGGTGCGTCTCCTCTGTGGGCAGTACCCGGCCGCCTTGCGTCCGCAGGGCTCCACGCACCCGTGTGCGTACTGCGGCCGGTGGCGACTAGTGCGCACCACGAGGAACCCACCATCGAGGTCCACGTCTTCCCACTTCAGGGCCAGCACCTCCCCTTGACGCAGTCCGAGGGCAAGCGCGACCGCCCAGCGTGCGGAGTTACGGTGCTGGGCGGCGGCCCTCAGCAACCGCTGTACCTCTTGGACGCTGTAGGGCTCCACCTCGTACTCGCCCGTCTTGGGGGCCTTGGCCAGCAAGACCGGATTCTTGCCGAGGTGGCCCCGCCGCACCGCCTCGTTGAGGGCGGCCCGGAAAGTCCGGTGCACCTGGTGAGCAGTCGCGGGCTTGCTGCCGTTGGCCTGCATCTTGGCGTAGAACACCTCGATGTGCTCAGGGTTGAGCCTGTCGAGACGGTGAGCGCCCAAGCCGGGAATGAGGTGCTTCCGCACGGCCACGCCGTACCCGACCATCGTGTTGTCGTTCACGGCAAGGGGCGCGACATTCTCAATCCAGTGAGTCAGCCACGCCTTGACCGTCCACGCCTTGCCTGGCTTCCGCACGGTCTTGGCATCGCGCTGCTTCTCCAGCTCGCGGACAGCCTCCGCTACCTCGCTCCTGGTCTTTCGTTCGACGTGCCGGCGGTCCGGCGTGCCATCGTCCCGGACGCCAACGGTGACGCGGCCGTGCCATTTGCCGTCCTTGCCGAAGTAGATCGAGCTTCGGCCGTTCGGCTGGCGGGTGCGCTTCTTCTTGTCCTCTGCCACAGGCAGGCTCCTATTTCCTGGTGTCGGGATGGACACCGGGGCGGCGGGCTGTCCTGTCCGGGAGTGCCGCCGCCCCGGGCGTCGTCAAGCGGCGCGCTGGGCGGTACGGAGACGGCTGACGTAGGCGGCCGGCGCATCGACGGGGACGCGGCGGAGTCCACCGATCAGAACGGACTCCAGTTCGCCGGTGCGGATGAGGGCGAAGCATGTGGTCCGGCCGATGCGGAGTCGTCGGGCAGCCTCCTCGACCTTGAGGAGTACGAGGGTCGTGTCGTCGTCGGCAGGGGTGGCGAGGGTGCCGTGTTCGTCCAAGGCTCACTCCGGTGGCTGAGTTCACGGGCTGATGCCGCCGCACAAACCGCAAAATCCGCAGAAAAGCCGAGGGAGCCCTCTGACCTGTGGCGATGCGGTGCGCGGGTGGTGGTGGATGGTGCTCCGCAGAAACCCGCGATATTCCGCAAAAATCAGGGGCGGTGGGTGGCGGCCCCCGAGCTGAGGGGTGGCACTCGGTTTTTTGCGGAATTTTGCGGGATTGTGCGAGGCGGCCTCGGCCGGGGCGGGGCGGGAGCCGCGTCGCAGGTCAGCGGGGGTGTCCGGGCTTTATTGCGGATTTTGCGGTTTGTGCGAGAGGGATCGTGCGTGTCGGTCGCGTCACCGGCTGCCCTGTCGCAGGCCGGGGTGGGCAAGCAGACGGGGCGCCGGAGGGCGTCCTCGCTTGCCGGTGCGCTCGGGCTGGTAGGACCGCAGGTATCCGTGGTCTTCCAGCAGGGCAAGGGCGGGTTCGAGGTCGGCAACCGTGGGGACCTCGGCACGGGACAGGACGGTGAAGACGTCCCGGCGACTCACGTCCTCCCACCGGTTGTCCCGCAGCGCTTCCAGGACGCTGCGGGCGCGGGACAGGACGGGGTCGGCGCCCATGACGTCGAAGACGGCGAGGGCGTGGGCGGTGTAGTAGTCCCCCAGCTCGATGGCCGCGCGCATGGTGTCTTCGGTGACGGGGTGGGCGTAGCCACTGCCGCCGTGTTCAGCGAGGTGCAGCAGTGCGGCCATGCGGGCGGTGGCCCCGGCGAGCTTTCCGGCCCAGTTGGAGATGTGGCCCAGCGTGCCGCCGCGTGCCTTGAGCTGCGGTTCGATGCGTTCCTGATAGGCGATCAGGGCCGCGTCAGCTTCCGGGCTGAGCTGGATGACGGCCGGGTCGGTCCACTCCGCCAGGGACAGGGCGAGGTCGATGACCCGTGCGGTGTAGGTGGCGGCCGTCTCCTCGGGGACAGGGTCGGTGATGATCTCGCGGTCGCCGACCATGGACACCGGCAGGGAGTACAGGAAGCGGGCCAGCAGTCCGCGCCCCTCGAACCCTTTCACCTTGCCGATGTCGCGCAGCACGTCCGGCTGTACGGCGAGGCCGATGGTGAGGGCGGGGGCGTCGATGTACTCGCGGCGGGTCTGCCGGTTCACCCTCAGCCGGTCCCCGGCGTGCCCCTTCAGGAAGACCTCCATGTTGGGAGCTCCCGAGTAGCGGCCGGCGATGATGTCGAAGATGCCGCCCTCCGCGCTCATTACCGACAGTCGGCCGCCCTGTTCGGCCATGAGCGAGGTGACTGTCTCCGGGGTGGAGTCGTCAGCCAGCAGGACTGGTTCGGCTGGGACGGTGAGCGTGCCGGCGGTCTGCGCGAGGCCCACGGCAGTGGCCACCATCTGATCCCGCTTGTCGCCGTCGGCGGACGCGGCCTTGGCGGCAGCCTTGTCGGCTGCTTCCTTGGCCAGACGTGCCGTCAGCTCCGCTTCCACGATCACCGGCTGCATCGCCGTCTTGAGCTGCTTCTCCGCCTCGTACAGAGGGTTGGTGAGCAGGGCGAAGACGGCGGACTTGCGGTTGGCAGGCGGGAGCGCAACCACGGTGTAGAGGTTGGTGGGCTCGCGCCAGTTGCCGCGTACGTGGACCACGGACCGGCCGCCGGCCGCCGTGGCGAGCACGGCGAGGGCAACCGATCCGGCAAGGTCCACCGGGGTCTGCGTCTCCTGCGCGACGGCCGCCACAAACCCCCCGAGCCACGCGGGGAAGACGTGGGCCGGGAACGGCGGGCGCTCGCGGCGGCCGGTGAGGGGAATGGGGTCCTCCCACACGTCCGGCAATGTGTCGTCCTCGCCGGGCGGGTCTTCCAGGGTGGGCAGTCCGGCCCACAGGTCGGGGCTGTACACAGGCTGGGAAGTCATGAGGCGGCCCTCCCTTCGGCGGTGGTGTGCGGGCAGATACCGGTGATGGCGCGAGCGGCGAGCCGGATGACAGCCGCGCGGCCCCGTGCGCGTTCGTGCTCACCGCAGGCACAGAGCCAGTCCGCGACGGCGATGCCCTCGCACTGGACCTGAAGTCCCGGCGTGATGCCGGCGACGGTGACCGTCTGCGGGTCAGAACCAACAGCGATACGGACGCCCTTGCGGGCGACGCCCTTCGGTTCGCCCACGGTCGGCCGGGGCGGCCCCTGCACGGCGCCTTGTAGGCCGTTCGAGGGGGTTCGGGATGCTTCGTTCATGCCGCGCCCTCCGCAGCCGTCTCAAGGCCGTTGACGACCGCGCGGCGCGCGTAGGACTCCGGGACGCCCACCGAGATGGCGGCCGTCACGATCTCCTCACCGATAGCGGCGAGGCCACACGGTCCGGGACACGCGGTGTGTTGTGCGGCGAGGAACCGGGCGACGCCGAACGCCTGCGATCCCGCGCCGGATTCGGTGCGGGCCCGTACGAGAGCGAGGCCGCGTTCCAGGCCGGTGCGGACGTAGCGCTCGGTGTGGCGGCACCCGGTGGCCACCGACTGGCACCACGGAGCGCTGGCCGAAAGAGAAGAGACCACCTCACCGCGGGCGGGGGTGGTCTCTTCCTTCACCAGCAGGTCGCGCACGGCCGCCGGGAGAGCGGCCATGTGTCCGGTTCCGGGGCCGAGCCAGCGCGCGTACTGCATGGCCGACTTGATGTCCACGCCGGGCCGGACGGCGTTCGCCGACGCCATGGCGCCCCGGTAGAGCCAGTGCTCGCCCCGCGTCGTCGGAACGGTGCGGGTGGCGGGCAGCGTCTCGCGGGCCCACGCGACGGCCGCCGCGTTGTCCAGGTCCACGACCGTCAGCCCGGCCCCACCGGGGTGGTAGGCGACGGCCACCGCTTGCCGCCACACCGGTGCCCACACAGGCGAGGTGAGCGTGTGCGGATCGGTGGTCGCGGCGGCCCACGCGTGGCACGGCATCGGGCAGACGCAAGAGCCCGGCGTCTTCATGTTCGGCCGGCCGCCGCACCGGGGCGGGGAGCCCCCGCAGGTACGGCAGTTGCCGAACGGGACCTTGCCCGCCCGCAGAGGCAGCACCGGGACGCCGGCCGCCGCGAGAGCGAGAGCGGCCCGCAGAACGTCGGACGCTCGCCTAGATCGGGCGGCCGGGGCAGATGGGGCCTCGCCGAAAGCGCGCAGTTCGGTCATGCTGTAGGTCTCCTGTTCTGCTACGTCGGGATAGGGAGACCGGGGGCGGCGGGTTGTCCTTGTCCGGGAGTGCCGCCGCCCTCGGGCGTAGCTAGCCGTGGAAGTGGTTGCGCTTGATCACGGCCCGGCGGATGTTGACCGTGCTGCCCTTGCCGACGCTGATGACGCGGGCGGGGGCGCGCAGGGCGAGAACGATGACCGCCACCCACACGAGGGCGCCGCCGCTGATTCCGGCGGCAGCACTGACGACTTCGCCGACGCCGTAGCCGATTCCGGCCGCGAGGGCGCCGCCTCCGAGTCCGGCCCCCAGGAACCGTTGGGCGACGGGGTCAAGGAGCGGGAGCGGGGTGAGGTCGCGTGGCTCCGTGGCAGCGACGGTGGCGGGGGCGAGGTGCTTGGGCATGGGCACCATGCGTCCGTACGCGTCGGGCACCCACACCACCGGCCCGCGTTCGGCAGGCAGTTCCACGGCGACCGGGGTTGGCGCATACAGGGCCGGGGAGGCCGGGTCGTACGCCGTGGCAGTGGGGAGGTCCGTCCGCAGGGCGGGGGCGTGTTCGTTCATGTCGGGTCTCCCTACTTGCCGAAGGCGGACAGGGCGTCGGCGGACGCCTGCACGAGGTTGTGGATCGGTCCGTAGGCGCCGGTCCCGGCGACGAAGAACCCGAACAGGAACAGGACGACGGCCGAACCGCCCCCGGCAGACTTGGTCTTGAGCGCGAGGGCGGACGCGGCGCCGAACAGCAGCACCGCGGAAATGTTCAGGATCATGGGAAGCCTTCCGGTCAGGGGGTGTCGGTTCCGGCGCGGTAGATGCGGGCCCACCGGTTGTAGAGCCATCGGCCGGCGCGGATGCGTTTGCCGGTGGCGCGGCAGCGGCGGCAGTCCTTGCCGCGCTTTAACCGGCCCTTGCGGTCGGTCTTCATCGCGTGGCCCATGCCGTGGCAGCGGCGGCAGTCGCCGAACGGCGAGGCCGCACACAGCCCGCCGTAACCGAGCGTGACGGCGAGCAGGCAGGCGATAGCGAGGAGGATGGGGGTCATCAGGGCCCTCCGGGGCGGTTTTCGGGGGTTTCCGCAGGTGGGCCGCTATCCGCTAGCGGCCTGATCAGATCCGGTTTGGGGCGCTAGCGGGGCCGCTAGCGTTAGCGGGGTGTGCCGCTAGCGCTAGCGGCCCCAGACGGTCAGCCCGCATCCCGGTTTCCGTCACGCTCCGCAATCGCGGTAGTGATGTGGGAGCGGTCGATGCCGCGCCGGTTGACGACCTTGCCGTTGACCCGGCGGCCCACCTGGATGGTGGCGATGCCGTGCGGCTTCAGCGCGGCGGCGAGCCCCTCGGGGTCCCACCCGTCGTAGACCTCCGCCCGGAGTTCGGCGAGGCGGGCGACGACGGTTTCGGACCACACCTTAGGCTCGTCGGCCGGGACGACGGCGAGGATGTCGCGCAGCAGGTCGTACGCCGCGCTCTCGTCCGCCTCCGGTTCCTCCCCCAGCGCGTGGCCGGACAGGGTGCCAGCCAGCTCGCGGGCCTTGCGGGCACGGGCGCCGATGGCTTCGGCGGCCGGGGCGTCCACGTACACCGAGCCGACGATCCGGGCGTCCGAGCCCTCGCCGACGAAGTAGTGGATGCCCTTGTCGGCCCAGGCGAACATGGTGGCGCGCACCCCCCGCTTGTAGGCGGAGGTGCCCAGCACCATGTCGTTCTCCAACTGGCCCATGACCTTCAGGCAGAACCGGGCCGAGGCGTTCGCGCTGATGCCCGTGGGCAGCGCCTTGGCGTCCGGGCGCTGCGTGGCCAGCAGCAGCACGATCCCGGTGGCCGGGCCGCGCTTGACCAGGTCGGTGCAGATCTCTTCGAGTTCCTTGCCGTACTTGTCGTGCTCGAACCAGACCTGGCACTCATCCACCCCGATCACGATCGGGTGCAGACCGAGCGAGGCCTTGTTCGCCAGGTCCGAGGTGACCTTGGACTCGGGGCAGATGTCGCGGGGCAGGGAGCGGATCATCTTGGCGCGGCGGCGCAGTTCCTCGCGCAGGGCGCGCAGGTCCCGTACCGCGTACTCGATGTCCTCCTCCTCGTCCCCGGCCCGGTGGCGGTGGGAGACGGCGTTGCCGACGGGGTCGAGGTCGCCGGTGCCCTTGAGGTCGTAGGTGTGCAGTTCGGCACGCGGGTCGAGGGCGGCGATGAGCAGCAGCAGGCGCAGGAGGAAGGTCTTGCCCATGCGGGGGATCGCGCCGATGACGGCCGCGATGTACATGAGCGTGATCTCCACCCAGCGTCCGCGCTGGTCGGTGCCGAACGCGACCGGCTTGAACAGGTCCACGCTGCCGGACTTCAGCAGCGGCCAAGTCGGCTTCTTGGCCTTGGACATGTCCTGGTCGCCGACCCACATCACCAGGTGCCCGGTGTGCTCGTTGGGCACGGCCTCCGGCCACACACAGCCCAGCGGGCGGCGCAGGCCGGACGCGAGGCGTTCGCGCTTTTCGATGATGTCGGTGACGGTGACGCCGAAGGGGAGGTTGCCCTCCGCACGCCAGCCGGGCCCGTCACGGGTGATCGGGGCGGTGAACTCGAACCCGTCCCGGCCCTTGCCCTGCGCCTGATTGATCGCGGGAATGCCGAGTGAACCGAGCGCCCGCAGCACGATGTCAGACGTGAGCTTGGAAGCCGCGGGCAGTTCCACCGCCCGGTGGATGACCGGGTCGTCCGCCTTGCGGCCGGCCGACCCGAGGGCGAGCACGACCGCGCCGACCGAAAGGGCCTGAAGCCATGCGGGGGCCAGGACGTAGATGGCGAGCGCGGCACCGAGCCCGGTGAACATGGCGAGCACGGTGACCAGGGCCCGCAGCCGCACCCGGCCGTCCCGCTGGCGCGACAGCTTCAGGTACTCGGCCGCATCCTCCCGGCGCACGGCGGCCAGACGGACCGCCTCGCCCTCGCGGTCGGCCGCCCACCGCATCGTGCCGCCCACGAACTTCGCGGCCCCCGAAGGGGCTTGCAGGGTCAGGCGAGCGGCGTAGACCGGGGAGCGCAGCGCGTGATAGCCGACCGAGTGGGCGTAGTGGCGGGCCACCCATGCGGCGGCCGTGCGCAGTTCGGCGGTCGACCGCAGCCAGACCGGGACCACGTCCCGGCGCTTGGCTGCGGCCAGTCGACCCAGGTAGCCCGGCCCTGTCGCGGTCGGGGCAGGCCGGTCGACCATGACGGCGGTGGTCGGGTCGTCCGATGCCGGATCGGCCGGCTCGCGGGCGGCGCGGGCCTTGTCGAGGTCGACCACATCGGCCCCCGCGTCGGCCGCTGGGTCGGCGGTTATCTCGGCTTCCAGCCGTTTGAACAGTTCGTTGTCGTCGTCGGGGTGCTTCACTGAGGGTCCTTCCACTCTTCGGGTGTGAGGAGAGCGGGCCCGGCCGGCGCTGTAGGAGGTGGACGGCCGGGCCCGTGAGATTCATGCAGCGCGCTGTTCCTCGGAATAGGCGCAGGGCACGCAGGTTCCGAGCGTTCGCGGGATGACGTATCCGGCATCCGCGCCGCACTCGGGGCAGCGGCGACGGGCGCGCATCATCGCGGCGTGAGCCCGCCATCGGCCCGGCGTCATCGGCCGGACCGGCTTGGCGAGGTCGACGCGGTACAGGTAGGCAACCAGCGGCGGCCGACCCCGCCTCCGGGGACGTTCGAGCTGGGCAGCGACATCCTGACCACCGGGGCGCAGGTCGCGGGCCCGCAGTTGGCGGCGGGTGGCGTAGCCGTCCGGGGCGAGGTGCCACCGGTAGACGGGCAGGGTGCTCATGCCGCGCCGCGTCGTCCGGGACGACGGCCTGCCACCGATCCGAGTAGCCGTCCGAGACGGGCCCGCCGGGGTCGGCCGGACCGCTTGGCCGCGTACATGGCCTCATCGGCGCGACGCAGCAGCGCGGACAGATCCTCGCCCCGGTGGTCGGCGGCTCGAACCCAGCCCAGCGACACCGTGGTGTGCACCTCGGGAGCGTCTTCGACCGGTCGGGCGAGGACGCGCGCGAGGATGTGCAGCCGGTCGGCCATCGTGCCGTCTCGGTCGATGACGACGGCGGCGAATTCGTCCCCACCGAGCCGCCCCGCGACCCCGCCGGGAGCAGTGCCGTGGGCGAGTCGCGCGGCGACCGTGGTGAGCAGCACGTCACCGGCCGCGTGGCCGTGGATGTCGTTGACCTGCTTGAAGTGGTCGACATCGGCGAGCACGACCACGGCGCGCGGGTCGCGCAGCAGGCGGCGGGCGCGGCGGGTGAAGGCGTCCCGCGTCCACAACCCGGTGAGCGGGTCACGGCGGGCGGTGGTCAGCCGACCATGGAGCCACCGGGCGTGGACCGCCCACCCGATGACGGGCGGCACTGCCGGTAAGAGCTCGGCGAGGATGCTCACGGCGCCACCGCCACGGCGGCGCGTTCGGCGAGGACGGCGTCACGCAGCTTGCGGGCGTTGGCGGGCGAGGTGCGCAGGGTCCGCCGGATGCCCTCCCCGGTCACCTCAGCGTCCGTCCACCCGGCCGTAGCCTTCCGTGCTTCCGCCATGAGCTGTTCGAAGGTGCGGCGGGTGCGGGTCGACTTCGCGGCGACCGGGACGCGGCCCGTCGCCCGACGCGGCGCGGTCGACACGGCGGGGACCGTACGGGAGCGTGCCGGGGCGATCGGGACCGGCTTCACCGCCGGGACGACGGCGGGCATCGGCTTCATGCTCGTACCCGACTTGCCGAGGTCGACCGGCGCCGGGGCGGGCACCGTGAGCCGCGTGAGCACGACCGTGGCCGGGGTCGATTCCGGCAGGTCAGGGGTAGACCGTTCTCGACTACTTCCAGACGATTCCTCCGTATTTGTGATTGCGGCAGGGGCCGGGGCGGCGCCGAACATGGAGGCGAGGGCCGCGTCCGCGCCGTCGGTGATCCGGTCGCGCTGTACGTCCAGCAGCCTCGATCCGAGCGCGGTGTCCCCGACACCGACCTTGCGGGCCAGACGCCACGACGCCCGATCGGACCGCTTCCGCACCCGGTCGACCGGGTG
>NZ_MUNH01000055.1:0-9487 GCF_002154615.1 Streptomyces recifensis | reverse complement strand
GATGTCGTCAGCAGTGCTTCGAACAGTCACACGATGATCGCACTTGGGTAGTGCTTTACGGAAGGCGATTTCATCCCGCCGCCCGGTGGCCGTCCTCCAGTTCGGCCGGGCCGTTGCCGTCCTCCAGGGCGTCCAGGGCGGCGAGGACGCGGCGGCCCAGGGACGGGGGGAGGTAGTCGGGGAGGTCGGTGCGGGGGACGAGGCGCCAGGAGAGGAGTTCCTCCTCCTGGAGGTGGATGGCCTTGAGGTCGGCGTCGGTGAGGACGCCGCCGTCGTAGAGGTAGGCGACCATGGGCATGTGACCGGGGACCGGAACCCAGTCCACGGCCAGCAGGCGGCCCGGCGCGCGGTCCAGGCCGATCTCCTCCAGCGTCTCGCGGCGGGCGCCCAGGCGGGGCGTCTCGCCGTCGTCGGACTCGATGGTGCCGCCCGGCAGGCCCCACCCCGGCCGGTAGTTCGGCTCGACCAGGAAGACCCGGCCCTCCGCGTCCCGGAACAGGGTCGCGGCGGCTGACAGGACACGGGGCAGACCCGCGATGTACGTGGCGAAGTCGTCAGAGGTGGTCATCCAGGCAGGGTAACCAGGGGGCGTGGACGGCAACCCCTAGGGTTGACGCCGCGCCGGACCGAAGGAGCGGTGGAGCGAGCGGTGAGGGGACGCGGAGTGGTGGACGGTGTGGGCCGCGGGGTGCTCGTCGCCCCGGACAAGTTCAAGGGGTCGCTGACGGCGGCGGAGGTGGCCGCGCATGTGGCGGCCGGGCTGCGCGGCGCCGTACCGGGCGTCGCGGTCGAGACGCTGCCCGTGGCCGACGGCGGGGACGGCACCGTCGACGCGGCCGTCGCGGCCGGGTTCGAGCGCCGGGAGGTGAAGGTCGCCGGTCCCCTCGGGCATCCGGTGACCGCCGCCTTCGCGGTACGCGGGGACACGGCGGTCGTGGAGATGGCCGAGGCCAGCGGACTCCGCCGCCTCCCGGCCGGGACCCTCGCCCCGCTGACCGCCTCCACCCATGGCTCCGGCGAGCTGCTGCGGGCCGCGCTGGACTCGGGCGCCCGGACCGTCGTCCTCGGAGTCGGCGGCAGCGCCACGACGGACGGGGGCGCCGGGATGCTGACGGCCCTCGGCGCGCGGTTCCTGGACGAGCGGGGGGAGCCGGTCGGGCCGGGCGGCGGCGGCCTCGCCGACCTCGCCGAGGCCGACCTGACCGGCCTGGACCCCCGCCTCGCCTCCGTCGGGCTGATCCTGGCCGGCGACGTGGACAACCCCCTCACCGGCCCGTACGGCGCCGCCGCCGTCTACGGCCCGCAGAAGGGCGCCTCCCCGGCGGACGTGTCCCTCCTCGACGCCGCCCTCGCCCGCTTCGCGGCCGTCCTGGCCCCCGGCCTCGCGGACCGCCCCGGCGCGGGCGCGGCGGGCGGCGTCGGCTACGCGGCCCTCCTCCTCGGCGCCCGCTTCCGCGCCGGGATCGAGGTCGTGCTCGACGTCCTGGGCTTCACCGAAGCCCTGGCCCGCGCCGACATCGTCATCACCGGCGAGGGCGCCCTGGACGAACAGACCCTGCACGGCAAGGCCCCGGCCGGCGTGGCCGCGGCCGGCCGCGCCGCGGGCAAGGAGGTCCTCGCGGTGTGCGGCCGCCTGACCCTGCCCCCCGAGGCTCTCCACCGGGCCGGCATCGCAGCGGCCTACCCCCTGACGGCCCTGGAACCGGATCCCGCCCTCTGCATGGCCCAGGCGGGCCCGCTGCTGGAGCGGGTGGCGTCCCGTATCGCGGAGCAGCACCTGAGGTGACACCGGGGCGAGGGCAAAGCGAAGGGCCCCGGACCAGCGAAGGTCCGGGGCCCCGAAGCAGAGCGATCGCGCGTCACGGCAGCTGGGCCGCTCGCGCCTCCCTGCGGTTGTCGCGGAAGTTGTTCACCCGGCGGGCCGTGGCGAACAGCGGGATGACCGCGCCCATGACGAGCTGCAGCGCGCACCCCGCCTGGAGCAGGAGCTGCCCGCCCGGCGCGTCGAAGGCCCAGGCGGCCAGCAGCCCCATGGACAGGACGATCCAGCCGAGCACCGCGCCGGCGAGGCGGCCCCGCGGCTTGGGGTACTCGACCCGGCTCACCATCAGCCAGGCGATGCCCACAATGGCCAGCAGAGTCGCCGGGAACGGCAGCTCCAGCAGCACGATGGACACCACCGTCAGCGCGCCGAACGGCGAGGGCATGCCCTGGAACATGCCGTCCTTCACCGTCACGCACGAGAACCGCGCGAGCCTCAGTACGACGGCCAGCAGCACCACGATCGCCCCGAGAGCCGCCACCCGCTGGTGCGCGTCGTCCGCGACCATGCCGTAGACCAGGACGAAGTACGCCGGGGCCAGGCCGAAGCTGATCAGGTCGGAGAGGTTGTCCAGCTCCGCGCCCATCGGGGAGGAGCGCAGCTTGCGCGCCACCAGCCCGTCGAAGAGGTCGAACACCGCCGCGCAGAGCATCAGGATGACCGCCGTGGCCGCGCTGTGCCGGGCCATGCCGGATTCCTGGCTGCCGGTGAGGTGCGGGATCAGGATGCCGGTGGTGGTGAAGTACACCGCCATGAAGCCGCAGGTCGCGTTGCCGAGCGTGAGGGTGTCCGCTATCGACAGGCGCATAGAGAGGGGCATCTCCTCCTCGTCGCCCGCCTCGTCGGCCTCAGGCACCCAGCCCGCCTGTGTCTCTGGATCAATCACGGTCAATGCGAGTCACCCCAGCCACGGTCTTCTGACCGACCTCGACGTCGACCTCCACGCCCTCGGGCAGGTAGAGGTCGACACGCGAGCCGAAGCGGATCAGACCGATGCGGTCGCCCTGCTCGACCTTCGTGCCCTCAGGGATGTACGGAACGATGCGGCGGGCCACAGCGCCCGCGATCTGGATCATCTCGATGTCGCCGAGTTCGGTGTCGAAATGCCAGACTACGCGCTCGTTGTTCTCGCTCTCCTTGTTGAAAGCCGGAACAAAGCCGCCGGGGATGTGCTCGACCGACGTCACGGTGCCCGCCAGCGGCGCCCGGTTGACGTGGACGTTGAGCGGGCTCATGAAGATGGCTACGCGGGTGCGGCCGTCCTTCCAGGGCATGATGCTCTGCACCACACCGTCGGCGGGCGAGATGACGCGGCCCGCGGTGATCTCGCGCTCCGGGTCGCGGAAGAACCACAGCATGCCCGCCGCGAGAGCGGTGGCGGGCACGGCGACGGCCTTGGCGACGCCCGAGCGGCGGGCCCGTGCCAGGCTGAGGGCCGCGGTGGCGACGGTCGGGAGGAGCCACGGCGATGCTCCGCGCGCGAGGCGTACGCCGCCGGCTCGGCTGTCGCTGGGTGCAGAGGTTTGGCTGTGGGGCATGGATGACCTTCGTAGCGGATGATGCCGCGCAATGACGGGGGACGGCGGCTTTCCGGGGATCGTACCGGGCGCGGGCCGCAACTGGGCAAGCCAGGAAGCCGAGTCGGCGGCCGAAGACCGTCGACGGGGTGTGATCTTCTTCTCGGCGATAACACCCCGTCTCCGGACAATCAGCCCTGGAACCGATACTCTTCGAGCAGGCGGCGACCGATGATCATTTTCTGGATCTCGGCGGTACCCTCGCCGATCAGCAGCATCGGCGCCTCGCGGTACAGGCGCTCGATCTCGTACTCCTTGGAGAAGCCGTAGCCGCCGTGGATGCGGAAGGCGTCCTCGACGACCTCCTTGCAGTACTCGGAGGCCAGGTACTTGGCCATTCCGGCCTCCAGGTCGTTTCGCTCACCGGAGTCCTTTTTGCGAGCGGCGTTCACCATCATCGCATGGGCGGCCTCGACCTTGGTGGCCATCTCGGCCAGCTTGAACTGAATGGCCTGGTGCTGGGCGATCTGCTTGCCGAAGGTCTGCCGCTGCTGGGCGTACTGAACGCCCAGCTCGAAGGCGCGCTGGGCGACACCGCAGCCACGCGCCGCGACGTTGACCCGGCCGACCTCGACGCCGTCCATCATCTGGTAAAAGCCCCGGCCCGTGACGCCGCCGAGGACCCGGTCGGCCGGAACGCGCAGGCCGTCCATGATCAGCTCGGTGGTGTCGACGCCCTTGTACCCCATCTTGTCGATCTTGCCGGGGATGGTGAGACCGGGCCGGACCTCGCCGAAGCCGGGCTCCTTCTCCACCAGGAAGGTCGTCATGGACTTGTGGGGCGCGGTGCCCTCGGGGTGTCCTTCGTCACTCCGGACCAGAACGGCCACCAACGAGGACGTTCCGCCGTTCGTCAGCCACATCTTCTGGCCGTTGAGGACGTACTCCTCGCCGTCCTTCACGGCCTTGGACGTGATGGCCGACACGTCCGAGCCGAGTGCCGGCTCCGACATCGAGAACGCGCCCCGGATGTCGCCCGCCGCCATGCGCGGCAGGAAGTGGTCCTTCTGCTCCTGCGTGCCGTGCTGCTTGAGCATGTACGCCACGATGAAGTGCGTGTTGATGATCCCGGAGACCGACATCCAGCCGCGGGCGATCTCCTCCACGCACAGCGCGTAGGTGAGCAGCGACTCGCCCAGGCCTCCGTACTCCTCGGGAATCATCAGGCCGAACAGGCCGAGTTCCTTCAACCCGTCGACGATCTGCTGCGGGTACTCGTCGCGGTGCTCCAGCTCGGTGGCGACCGGGATGATCTCCTTGTCCACGAAGTCGCGGACGGTGGAGAGGATCTCCTGCTGGATGTCCGTCAGACCGGCGGTCTGGGCGAGGCGCGCCATCTACTTCACCTGCTCCTTGAGCTCGGGGCGGCCGGGCTGCTCGCCGCCGCGCTCCTTGATGTACGTCTCGGTCGGCACCATGACCTTGCGGCGGAAGACGCACACCAGGGTGCCGTCCTGCTTGTAGCCCTTGGTCTCGACGTGCACGATCCCGCGGTCGTTCTTCGACTTCGACGGCCACTTGTCGAGCACGGTCGTCTCGCCGTAGATGGTGTCGCCGTGGAAGGTCGGCGCCACGTGCCTCAGCGACTCGATCTCCAGGTTGGCGATCGCCTTGCCGGACACGTCCGGCACCGACATGCCGAGCAGCAGCGAGTAGATGTAGTTGCCGACCACCACGTTCTTGCCGAAGTCCGTGGTGCTCTCGGCGTAGTTGGCGTCCATGTGGAGCGGGTGGTGGTTCATGGTGAGGAGGCAGAAGAGGTGGTCGTCGTACTCGGTGACCGTCTTGCCGGGCCAGTGCTTGTAGACGGCCCCGACCTCGAACTCCTCGTAGGTGCGCCCGAACTGCATGCTCACGCCTCCGGAATCTCGAACTTGGACGTCCGCCGCATCCCGGCCGCGCGGCCCTTGCCCGCGATGACCAGGGCCATCTTGCGGCTGGCCTCGTCGATCATCTCGTCGCCGAGCATCGCCGAACCCTTCTTGCCGCCCGCCTCGGAGGTGCAGTACTCGTAGGCGTCCAGGATCAGCTCGGCGTGGTCGTAGTCCTCCTGAGAGGGGGAGAAGACCTCGTTGGCGGCGTCCACCTGGCCGGGGTGCAGCACCCACTTGCCGTCGAAGCCGAGGGCGGCGGCACGGCCGGCGACCTCGCGGAAGCCGTCCACGTTGCGGATCTGGAGGTACGGGCCGTCGATCGCCTGGAGGTCGTTGGCGCGGGCGGCCATCAGGATCTTCATCAGGATGTAGTGGTAGGCGTCCGCCGGGTAACCGGGCGGCTGCTCGCCCACGACCAGCGACTTCATGTTGATCGACGCCATGAAGTCGGCCGGACCGAAGATGATCGTCTCGATACGCGGACTGGCGGCCGCGATCTCGTTGACGTTGTTGAGACCCTGGGCGTTCTCGATCTGGGCCTCGATGCCGATCCGGCCGACCTCGAAGCCCATCGTCTTCTCGATCTGCGTCAGCAGCAGGTCCAGGGCGACCACCTGCTGGGCGTTCTGCACCTTGGGCAGCATGATGCAGTCGAGGTTGGGGCCGGCGCCCTCGACGACCGTCACGACGTCACGGTACGTCCACTCGGTCGTCCAGTCGTTCACCCGTACGACCCGCGTCTTGCCTGTCCAGTCGCCCTCGTTGAGGAACTTGACGATGGTGTGCCGCGCCTCCGGCTTGGCGAGCGGCGCGCACGCGTCCTCCAGGTCCAGGAAGACCTGGTCGGCCGGGAGACCCTGCGCCTTCTCCAGGAACCGCGGGTTGCTGCCCGGCACCGCCAGACAGGAGCGGCGCGGACGCAGGCGGTTGACAGGGGTCGTCATGCGGGGACCTCCAGGGGGTCGAGCTTGTTCGCTGTGCGGATCTCGTCGACGATACGGCCGATGATTCCGGTGATGTCGAAGTCCTTCGGGGTGAACACGGCGGCCACGCCGGCCGACTTCAGCAGTTCGGCGTCGGCGCCCGGGATGATCCCGCCCGCGATCACCGGGATGTCGTGCGCCCCGGCCTCGCGCAGCCGGTCCAGCACGTCCGGCACCAACTGGGCGTGCGAGCCGGACAGGATGGACAGGCCGACCGCGTGCACGTCCTCCGCGAGGGCGGCGTCCACGATCTGCTCCGGGGTCAGCCGGATGCCCTGGTAGACCACCTCGAACCCGGCGTCACGGGCGCGTACGGCGATCTGCTCGGCGCCGTTGGAGTGCCCGTCCAGGCCCGGCTTGCCCACCAGGAAGCGCAGCTTGCCCACGCCCAGGTCGCGCGCGGTGGCGTCCACCCGCGCCCGCACCCCGGCCATCGCGGACCCGGCCTCGGCGGGCACCGCCACCGGGGCGGAGGAGACGCCGGTCGGCGCCCGGTACTCGCCGAACACCTCGCGCAGCGCCCCCGCCCACTCGCCGGTCGTGACGCCGGCGCGGGCGCACTCCAGGGTGGCCTCCATGAGGTTGTCGGTGCCCTTGGCGGCCTCCTTCAGCTTCTCCAGCGCCTTGCACGGGCGCGGGTGGTTGAAGGGCGGCTGGTAGCGGGTGTCCCGCCAGGTGCCCAGCGCCTCGATCACCCGGTTCTCCACGGCGGGGTCGACCGTCTGGATGGCGGTGTCCAGATCGGCGGTGAGCGGGTTGGGCTCGGTCGTCTCGAAGATGTTGACGCCGATGATCTTCTCTTCGCCCGACTCGATCCGCGCCCGCCGCTCGGCGTGCGAGGCCACCAGCTGGGCCTTGAGGTAGCCGGACTCGACGGCGGCCATCGCGCCGCCCATCTCCTCGATCCGGGCCATCTCCGCGAAGGAGTCGTCCACCAGGGCGGACACCTTCTCCTCGATGACGTGCGAGCCGGCGAAGATGTCCTCGTACTCCAGCAGGTCGCTCTCGTGCGCCAGCACCTGCTGGATGCGCAGCGACCACTGCTGGTCCCAGGGCCGGGGCAGGCCCAGCGCCTCGTTCCAGGCGGGGAGCTGCACCGCACGCGCGCGGGCGTCCTTCGACAACGTCACGGCCAGCATCTCCAGCACGATCCGCTGGACGTTGTTCTCCGGCTGCGCCTCGGTCAGGCCGAGCGAGTTGACCTGGACGCCGTAGCGGAACCGCCGCTGCTTGGGGTTCTCGATGCCGTACCGCTCGCGGGTGACCTGGTCCCAGATGCGGCCGAAGGCGCGCATCTTGCACATCTCCTCGACGAAGCGGACGCCCGCGTTGACGAAGAAGGAGATCCGGGCCACCACGTCGCCCATGCGCTCCTCGGGCACCTGGCCCGAGTCGCGCACCGCGTCCAGCACCGCGATGGCGGTGGACATGGCGTACGCGATCTCCTGGACCGGCGTGGCGCCGGCCTCCTGGAGGTGGTAGCTGCAGATGTTGATCGGGTTCCACTTGGGGATGTGGGACACCGTATACGCGATCATGTCGGTCGTCAGCCGGAGCGAGGGTCCCGGCGGGAAGACGTGCGTCCCGCGCGAGAGGTACTCCTTGACGATGTCGTTCTGGGTCGTGCCCTGGAGCCGGGTGATGTCGACACCCTGCTCCTCGGCGACGACCTGATAGAGCGCCAGCAGCCACATGGCGGTGGCGTTGATCGTCATCGAGGTGTTCATCTGGTCCAGGGGGATGTCCTGGAACAGCCTGCGCATGTCACCCAGGTGCGAGACGGGCACGCCGACCCGGCCGACCTCGCCGCGGGCGAGGATGTGGTCGGCGTCGTAGCCGGTCTGGGTGGGCAGGTCGAACGCCACCGACAGACCGGTCTGGCCCTTGGCGAGGTTGCGCCGGTACAGCTCGTTGGACGCCTCCGCCGTCGAGTGTCCGGCGTAGGTCCGCATGAGCCACGGACGGTCCTTCTGACGCGCCTGCGGCGCCTGACGCTCTGTCACGTGTCGCTCCTCAGACGTTCCGGAAGCGGTTGATCGCGTCGATGTGCTCGGCGCGCAGCTCGGCGTCGCGGACGCCGAGGCCCTCCTCGGGGGCCAGGCACAGCACGCCGACCTTGCCCTGGTGGAGGTTGCGGTGCACGTCGTACGCGGCCTGGCCGGTGTCCTCCAGGGAGTACACCTTGGACAGCGTCGGGTGGATCTTACCCTTGGCGATCAGGCGGTTGGCCTCCCACGCCTCGCGGTAGTTGGCGAAGTGGGAGCCGATGATGCGCTTGAGCGACATCCACAGGTAGCGGTTGTCGTACTCGTGCATGTAGCCCGAGGTCGAGGCGCAGGTGGTGATGGTGCCGCCCTTGCGGGTGACGAAGACGCTGGCGCCGAAGGTCTCGCGGCCGGGGTGCTCGAAGACGATGTCGATGTCCTCGCCGCCGGTCAGCTCGCGGATGCGCTTGCCGAAGCGCTTCCACTCCTTGGGGTCCTGGGTCCGCTCGTCCTTCCAGAACTTGTAGCCCTCGGCATTGCGGTCGATGATCGCCTCGGCGCCCATCGAGCGGCAGATGTCGGCCTTCTGGTCGCTGGAGACGACACAGATCGGGTTGGCGCCGCCGGCGAGGGCGAACTGGGTGGCGTACGAGCCGAGCCCGCCGCTGGCGCCCCAGATCAGCACGTTGTCGCCCTGCTTCATCCCGGCGCCGTTGCGGGAGACGAGCTGGCGGTAGGCGGTGGAGTTGACCAGGCCGGGGGCGGCGGCCTCCTCCCAGCTCAGGTGGCCGGGCTTCGGCATGAGCTGGTTGGACTTGACGAGGGCTATCTCCGCGAGCCCGCCGAAGTTGGTCTCGAAGCCCCAGATGCGCTGCTCGGGGTCGAGCATCGTGTCGTTGTGGCCGTCGGAGGACTCCATCTCGACGGAGAGACAGTGCGCGACGACCTCGTCACCGGGCTTCCAGGCGTTCACTCCGGGGCCGGTGCGCAGGACGACGCCGGCGAGGTCGGAGCCGATGATGTGGTACGGCAGGTCGTGCCGCTTGGCCAGCTCGTTGGTGCGCCCGTAGCGCTCCAGGAACCCGAAGGTGGACAGCGGCTCGAAGATCGAGGTCCACACCGAGTTGTAGTTCACCGAGGAGGCCATGACGGCCACCAGGGCCTCGCCGGGGCCCAGCTCGGGCAGCGGCACCTCGTCGAGGTGGGTGGACTTGCGGGGGTCCTTGTCGCGGGTCTCGAGGCCCGC
>NZ_MUNH01000562.1:0-7974 GCF_002154615.1 Streptomyces recifensis | reverse complement strand
GGCGTGGACTCCGCCGTCGCCGCCGCGCGTGCCGCGGAAGCCGGTCACGACGTGACCGGTGTCCACCTCGCGCTCTCCGCCAACCCGCAATCCTTCCGGACCGGCGCGCGGGGCTGCTGCACCATCGAGGACTCCCGCGACGCCCGCCGCGCCGCCGACGTCATCGGCATCCCGTTCTACGTCTGGGACCTCGCCGACCGCTTCCGCGAGGACGTGGTCGAGGACTTCGTCGCCGAGTACGAGGCCGGCCGCACCCCCAACCCCTGCCTGCGCTGCAACGAGAAGATCAAGTTCGCCGCGCTGCTGGACAAGGCGCTCGCGCTCGGCTTCGACGCGGTCTGCACCGGCCACTACGCCAAGGTGCTGGTGGACGAGGACGGCAACCGCGAGCTGCACCGCGCCTCCGACATGGCCAAGGACCAGTCCTACGTGCTCGGCGTGCTGGACGACCGCCAGCTCGCGCACGCCCTGTTCCCGCTCGGGGACACCGTCACCACCAAGGACGAGATCCGCGCCGAGGCGGAGCGGCGCGGCCTGGCCGTCGCCAAGAAGCCCGACTCGCACGACATCTGCTTCATCGCCGACGGCGACACCCAGGGCTTCCTCGCCGGCCGGCTCGGCAAGGCCGAGGGCGACATCGTGGACGAGGACGGCAACCGCCTCGGCACCCACGAGGGCGCCTACGGCTACACCATCGGCCAGCGCAAGGGCCTGCGCCTGGGCACCCCCGCCCCCGACGGCAAGCCGCGCTACGTCCTGGACATCTCCCCGGTCACCAACACCGTCACCGTCGGCCCGGCCGCCGCCCTCGACGTCACCGCGCTCACCGCCATCAAGCCCCGCTGGTGCGGTACCGCCCCCGAGGGCCCCGGCACCTACACCGCCCAGCTCCGCGCC
The DNA here is from genome assembly GCF_002154615.1 of Streptomyces recifensis. Taxonomy (NCBI): domain Bacteria; kingdom Bacillati; phylum Actinomycetota; class Actinomycetes; order Kitasatosporales; family Streptomycetaceae; genus Streptomyces; species Streptomyces recifensis. Next base: position 7,077 of record NZ_MUNH01000562.1, on the reverse strand, counting down.
CACGGCGGCGAGACCGAGGTCGACGCCGAGCTGGTGGACGGCGAACTGCGCGTCACCTTCACCGAGCCCGTCCGGGGCGTCGCCCCCGGCCAGGCGATCGTGCTGTACGACGGCACGCGCGTGGTCGGCTCCGCGACCATCGCCACGACCACGCGGGCCACGGCCGCCGCGGTCTGATCCCCGCGCCCGGCCGGAACCGTCCGGCCGGGCTCAGCCCGCGACGAAGTCGGCCAGCACCGGTGCGAGGAACGCCGGCTCGACCGCGTGCGTCTGCCCCTCCAGCACCGCGTACGCGCCGTCCGGCACCGCCTCCGCGACCTCGCGGGCGCCCGCGCGCAGCCACTTCGGGCTCAGGCTGCCCGCCATCGACAGCACCGGTACCGGGACGCGGGCGAGCAGCTCCGCCGGGAGCAGCCCGTCGCCCATCAGGGCGGCGTCGTACGCCAGGCTCGGCGCGAGCAGCTCCAGGCCGGGCCACATGGGGGACTGGCGGGCCCGCTGGATCATCTCCTCGCCCAGCCCGGTCAGCCGCAGGAACAGCTCCGCCGCCCCGCCCCGGTCGCCCGCGGCCAACGCCACGTCCAGGGCGGCCGCGTACGCCACCTGCCGCTCGGGGCCCTCGGGCAGGAAGTCGTTGAACGGCACCTCGTACACCGCCGCCCGGGCCACCGGCAGGCCGCTCGCGGCCGCCAGCAGCACCAGCGCGCCGCCCGAGGACAGCCCGAAGAGCGCCGCCTCGCCGCCGACCGCCTCCAGCAGCGCCGCCAGGTCCTCGACCTCGCGCTCGACCGCGTAGGGGGCCGTGTCGCCGCTCGCGCCCCGGCCCCGGCGGTCGTAGACGACGGCCCGGCAGCGGTCCGCGAGCGCCGCCGCCAGCGGGCCGAGCGTGAGTCCGGTGGACAGCGCGCCGCTGACCAGGATGACCGTGGGCCCCTCACCGGTGACGCGGTACGCGAGCGAGGTCCCGTCGACGGAAGTCGTCTTCTTGTCCATGCCCGTGGAGACTGCCGTACGGGTGCCGGAGTCACCGGTCACGACACGGCGCCCCGGTCAGGCCACTTCCGGGGCGTAGAAGCAGTAGTGGTCCTTGATCCGGGCCACCTCCGGCTTCGGGTCCGGGTACGCCCACACCAGATCGGGCGCGTCCGGCAGCGACCAGTAGGACGCCGTGCCCTTGAAGGGACAGTCCGTGTGGGTGTCCGACGGGGTCAGCAGATCGAGCCGGACGTCCTCGGCGGGGAGGTAGTACCGGGGCGGACAGCCCGTCTCGCGCAGGACGAGGGGGCGGTCGGTCTCCGCGAGCACCTGGCCGTCGTGTACGACGCGCACGCGCTGCTCGCCCTCTTCGATGGTGATCGTGTGTCCGTGTGCCATACCCGGACAGCACGGGCGGGGCCGCCGATGTTCCCGCGTACCGTTGCCTCCATGAATATCTGCGTCTTCCTCTCGGCCGCCGACCTCGACGAGCGCTACACGCGCCCCGCGCGTGAGTTCGGGGAACTGATCGGCAAGGGCGGCCACACGCTCGTCTGGGGCGGCTCGGACTCGGGCCTGATGAAGGTCGTCGCGGACGGCGTGCAGGAGGCCGGAGGCAGGCTCGTGGGCGTCTCCGTGGAGTTCCTGTCGGCGGTCGCCCGGCCCGGCGCCGACGAGATGGTGGTCGCCGCCGACCTCGCCGAGCGCAAGCGGCTGCTGCTGGAGAAGGCCGACGCCGTGGTCATCATGGTCGGCGGCACCGGCACCCTGGACGAGGCCACCGAGATCCTGGAGCTGAAGAAGCACGGCCGCACCGCCAAGCCGGTGGTGCTGCTGAACACCGCCGGCTTCTACGACGGCCTGGAGCAGCAGTTCCGCCGCATGGAGGCCGAGGGCTTCCTGCCGCGCCCGCTGTCGGAGCTGATGTACTTCGCCGACGGTCCGGCCGCCGCGCTGGCCCACCTGGAGGAGTCCCTCGCCGCGGGCTGATGCGACCATGGCGGGCATGGCTACTCATGTGATCACCGGCGCCGGTTCCGGCATCGGCGCCGCCGTCGCCCGCCGTCTGCACGCGCGCGGGGACGACCTCGTGCTGCACGCGCGCGACGCGGGCCGCGCCAAGGAGCTGGCGGCCGGGTTCCCCGGCGCCACGACCCTGGTGGGCGACCTCGCCGACCCCGACAAGCTGTCCTGGGCCTTCTCCCACCAGGCACTGCCGGACCGCGTGGACTCGCTGCTGCACATCGCCGGGGTCGTCGACCTCGGTGACGTCGGGGACCTCACCCCCAAGTCCTGGCGCCACCAGCTCAACGTCAACCTGATCGCGCCCGCCGAGCTGACCCGGCACTTCCTGCCCCAGCTCCGCACCGCCCGCGGCCAGGTGGTCTTCGTCAACTCCGGCGCCGGACTCAACGCCCACGCCGGCTGGTCCGCGTACGCCGCCTCCAAGCACGGGCTGAAGGCGCTGGCGGACTCGCTGCGCCAGGAGGAGCACGGCAACGGGGTCCGGGTCAGCTCCGTCTACCCCGGCCGTACCGCGAGCCCCATGCAGGCCAAGGTGCACCAGCAGGAAGGCAAGGAGTACGACCCCGCGCGGTTCATCGACCCCGAGTCGGTGGCGGACACGATCCTGCTCGCCCTGGACCTGCCCCGAGACGCCGAGATCAACGACCTGACCGTGCGCCCCGGCCGCTGACGCGCCCGCCCGCCGTACGGCATACCCTGCCGGGGTGAGTGAGAACACCCGGTTCACCTTCCCCGCGGCCACCGGCGTCGGCTCGATGCCCGGCGTGGACGCGCGCGAGGCCGCCAAGACCGTCACCGGCAGCCTGGAGGACTTCCCCCACCTCGCGGAGCTGCCCGCGCGCGGCCCCGGCGCCGACATGATCGGCCGCACCGCCGGGATGCTCGTCGAGCTGTACGCGCGCGTGGAGCCCAGCGGCTGGCGGCTGTCCGACCGGCCCGGCCGCGACACCCGGCGCGCGCACGCGTGGCTCCGCGAGGACCTCGACGCCCTGGAGGAGTTCACCCAGGGCTACGAGGGCGACCTCAAGGTGCAGGCGGTCGGCCCCTGGACGCTGGCCGCCGCGCTGGAACTGCGCAACGGCGAGGCGGTGCTGTCCGACCCCGGCGCCTGCCGCGACCTCACCGCCTCGCTCGCCGAGGGCCTGCGCCTGCACGTGGCCGACGTCCGCCGCCGCGTCCCCGGCGCCCGCGTGGTGCTCCAGCTCGACGAGCCCTCCCTCACCGCCGTGCTGCGCGGCCAGATCCGCACCGCCAGCGGCTACCGCACCCACCGGGCCGTGGACCGGCAGATCGTGGAGTCCGGCCTGCGCGAGGTGCTCGGCGCGAGCGGCCCCGGTCCCACCGTCGTCCACTCCTGCGCCCCCGACGTGCCGTTCGCCCTGCTGCGCCGCGCGGGCACCGACGCCGTCTCCTTCGACTTCGGCCTCCTCACCGAGCGTGACGACGACACCATCGGGGAAGCCGTCGAGGGCGGCACCCGGCTGTTCGCCGGTGTCGTGCCGGGGACGGACGCGGCATTGTCAGACCCTGCCGGTAGCGTCATGGGTGTCAGGACGCTGTGGCGCAGGCTGGGGCTGCGGCCGGGGCTGCTCGCGGAGGCGGTGACGGTCACGCCCGCGTGCGGTCTCGCGGGTGCTTCCCCCGCCTATGCCCGCCAGGCGCTCGCCCACTGCGTCCGGGCGGCGAGATCCCTCGCGGACAACCCTGAGTAACGGGAGGACACTACGGTGGCCGGCGACAAGCAAGCGGCGACGACGGCGGTGCCCGCCGAGGCGCGCGAGAGGCACGGGCGGCTCGCGGAGCAGGTCGAGGAGCACCGCTTCCGGTACTACGTGAAGGACGCTCCCGTCATCAGCGACGCGGAGTTCGACAAGCTCCTGAAGTCCCTTGAGGCACTGGAGGAGGAGTTCCCGGAGCTGCGCACCCCGGACTCGCCCACCCAGAAGGTCGCCGGGTCCTACGAGACCGAGTTCACCGCGGTCGCGCACCGCGAGCGGATGCTGTCCCTGGACAACACCTTCAACGACGAGGAACTCGCCGCCTGGGCCGACCGCATCGCCCGCGAACTCGGCGACCAGACCTACCACTTCCTGTGCGAGCTGAAGGTCGACGGACTCGCCGTCAACCTCACCTACGAGCACGGCCGCCTCACCCGCGCCGCCACCCGCGGCGACGGCCGCACCGGCGAGGACATCACGCCCAACGTCCGCACCATCGCCGACATCCCGGACCGCCTCCAGGGTGACAAGGTGCCCGACCTCGTGGAGATCCGCGGCGAGGTCTACTTCCCGATGGACAAGTTCCTCGAGCTGAACGAACGTCTGGTCGCCGCCGGGGAGAAGCCCTTCGCCAACCCCCGCAACGCGGCCGCCGGTTCCCTGCGCCAGAAGGACCCCCGCGTCACCGCGAGCCGCCCGCTGCACATGGTCGTCCACGGCATCGGCGCCCACGAGGGCTTCACCGGCCTGACCCGGCTGTCCGAGGCGTACGACCTGCTCGGCTCCTGGGGCCTGCCCACCTCCCCGCACAACCGCGTGGTCGACGGCCTCGACGGCGTACGGGAGTTCATCGCGTACTACGGCGAGCACCGGCACTCCGTGGACCACGAGATCGACGGTGTCGTCGTCAAGCTCGACGAGATCCGCCTCCAGGGCCGGCTCGGCTCCACCGCGCGCGCCCCGCGCTGGGCCATCGCGTACAAGTACGCGCCGGAGGAGGTCAACACCAAGCTGATCGACATCAAGGTGGGCGTGGGCCGCACCGGCCGCGTCACCCCGTACGCCCAGGTCGAGCCGGTCACGGTGGCGGGCAGCGAGGTCGAGTTCGCCACCCTGCACAACCAGGAGGTCGTCAAGGCCAAGGGCGTGCTCATCGGGGACACCGTGGTGCTGCGCAAGGCCGGTGACGTCATCCCGGAGATCCTCGGTCCCGTCGCCGACCTCCGGGACGGCAGCGAGCGGGAGTTCGTGATGCCGAGCGAGTGCCCCGAGTGCGGTACGCCGCTGCGGCCCATGAAGGAGGGCGACATCGACCTCCGCTGCCCCAACGCCCGTACGTGCCCGGCGCAGTTGCGCGAGCGGGTCGCCTACCTCGCGGGGCGCGAGTGCCTGGACATCGAGCACTTCGGCGGGGTCGCCGCGGCCGCGCTCACCCGACCGCTGGAGCCCGCCGACCCGCCGCTGGTGGACGAGGGCGACCTCTTCGACCTCACGGTGGAGAAGCTGCTGCCCATCAAGGCACATGTGCTGGACCCCGACAGCGGCCTGCCCAAGCACGACCCGAAGACCGGCGAGGAGAAGGTCGTCACCGTCTTCGCCAACCAGAAGGGCGAGCCGAAGAAGAACACCCTCTCCCTGCTGGAACACATCGAGGCGGCCAAGCGGCGCCCGCTCGCCCGGTTCATCAACGGCCTCTCCATCCGGCACGTCGGCCCTGTCGCCGCAACCGCGCTCGCCCGCGAGTTCCGCTCCATCGACCGCATCGAAGCGGCCACCGAGGAGGAGCTGGCCGCCACCGACGGGGTGGGCCCCATCATCGCGGCCGCGCTCAAGGAGTGGTTCGCCGAGGACTGGCACCGCGAGATCGTGCGCAAGTGGAAGGCGGCCGGCGTATCGCTGGAGGAGGAGGCCACCGGCGAGGACGAGGGGCCGCGTCCGCTGGAGGGGATGACCGTCGTCGTCACCGGCACGCTGGAGAACTTCACCCGTGACGGCGCCAAGGACGCGCTCCAGAGCCGGGGCGCCAAGGTGACCGGCTCCGTCTCCAAGAAGACGTCCTTCGTGGTCGTCGGCGACAACCCAGGCTCCAAGTACGACAAGGCGATGCAGCTCAAGGTGCCGGTGCTCGACGAGGACGGATTCACCGTCCTGCTGGAGCGCGGACCCGAGGCGGCGGCCGAAGTCGCGCTTCCGACCGGGGAGTAGCGGTTGAAGGCCACCCGTACGGCGCATATCAGATGCATACGGGTGGCCCGTACGCATTCGGGCGACCGTCCACGACCGCTGCCCGAGGAAGCCCTCCGCGGCCTACTGTTGAGGGGTGCGCCCGCCGTGCCCAGCCGCGGCCGGTGCATCCCCGTGCCCGACAGCCGGCACGGGGAAGGGGTTTCCACCGCCGAGCCGCTGAGGGTCCTCGGGGCCAGGGCCGCGTGGCGTGGGCACCGCCGGCTGTGAGAGGGACGGGAATGGAACCGACCGAGAGCGCCGCCCCCGGCTCGCGGCTGCGCCTGCGCCGCCGCGCGGGCGCGTGGCGGGGGAACCGGTGGACCGGGCACGGCAAGGACCGCACGGGCCCCAACTCCGGTGCGGACGGTGTCGATCCGCACGCGGCGGTGGTGCTCGCCGCCGACCTCGACCCGCTCCCGGACGGCGGGCGGCGGGCGAGGATACCGACGTTGCCCGCCGTCCTCGCCGGGGCGGCCGCGCTCGCCCTCGGCGCCGGGCTCTACGGCGCCTTCAGCGGCGGCCGCGCGCTCTTCCCCGCCGGTACGGCCGGGTGGGCGCTGGCGCTGCTCACCGGCCTCGTCGTCGGCCACCTCGTCATGCTGGGCCGGGCCCGCTGGAGCGGCGGCACCGCCTCCGGCGCGGCCCTCACTCTCGCCACCCTGCTGCTGTACGGCTGGGTCCCGGCCGGACTGGTCAGCCTCACCGTCGTCGTCCTGGTCGGTGCCGCCCGGCGCAACTGCCGCCGCGAGGGCCTGCTGCACGGCGCGGTGGACATCCTCGCCATCGGCGCCGGCGCTCTGGTGCTCGGCGCCTTCGGCCGGGTCGGGAGCGTCGAGGCGCCCTGGCGGCCGGGCAGTTGGGGACTCGGCACCGTCCCCGAGGTGGTGCTCGCCGCGGGCGCCTACCTCGTCGTCAGCCGGGGACTGCTCTGGTACCTGCACGCCCCGCGCGGGGGCGGGCTGCCCACCATCGCCCGGACCGCGCTGGTCAGGCAGGGTTTCGTCGCCGTCGCGCTGCTCGGCATCGCGCCGCTGGTGTGCGTGGTCGCCGACGCCCGGCCGGCGCTGCTGCCGCTGTTCGTCATCCCGCTGATCGCGCTGGACTCCACCCTGTGGATGGCGCGGGCCCGCGC
>NZ_MUNH01000561.1:0-605 GCF_002154615.1 Streptomyces recifensis | reverse complement strand
GCCGTCCTGGTGCCCACCACCCTGCTGGTGCAGCAGCACTTCGGCACGTTCTCGGAGCGGTACTCCCAGTTCCCGGTCAAGGTGCGCGCCCTGTCCCGCTTCCAGACCGAGACCGAGGCCAAGGCCGTCCTGGAAGGGCTCAAGGAGGGCTCGGTGGACATCGTCATCGGCACCCACCGGCTGTTCTCCTCCGAGACCAAGTTCAAGGACCTGGGCCTGGTCATCGTCGACGAGGAACAGCGCTTCGGCGTCGAGCACAAGGAACAGCTCAAGAAGCTGCGCGCCAACGTGGACGTCCTCACCATGTCCGCCACGCCCATCCCGCGCACTCTGGAGATGGCGGTCACCGGCATCCGCGAGATGTCCACCATCACCACCCCGCCCGAGGAGCGCCACCCGGTCCTCACCTTCGTCGGCCCCTACGAGGAGCGGCAGATCGGCGCCGCCATCCGCCGCGAACTGCTCCGCGAAGGCCAGGTCTTCTACATCCACAACCGCGTCGAGTCCATCGACCGCGCGGCCGCGAAGCTCCGTGAGATCGTCCCCGAGGCGCGCATCGCCACCGCCCACGGCCAGATGTCCGAACAGGCGCTGGAACAGGTCGT
>NZ_MUNH01000560.1:1068-1259 GCF_002154615.1 Streptomyces recifensis | reverse complement strand
CCTGGCCGCTCGCCTCGCCCGCCGCCGCGTGGTAGTCCGCGTAGCGGAGCAGGCGGTCGCGGAGGGTGGCGAAGGTGAAGGGCTTCAGGACGTACTGGACCACGCCCAGCGAGACACCCTCGCGGACCACCGCCAGGTCGCGGGCCGAGGTGACCGCGATGACGTCCGCCTGGTGGCCCGCCGCGCGCAGG
>NZ_MUNH01000560.1:0-1020 GCF_002154615.1 Streptomyces recifensis | reverse complement strand
CGCGGCGGGCGGCGGCGCCGGTTCCCGCCTTGCCGACGGCGACGAAGCCCGGCACCCGGCCGACGTAGAGGACGTGCGCGTCCGCCGCCACCGGGTCGTCCTCCACGACCAGGACGCGGATCGGTGGCTGCTCGGGGGTCATACGGCGCCTCCCGGCGGGCCGAGCGGCAGCCGGGCCTCGAACGCCGCACCCCCGCCCTCCGCCTCGGTGACCGTCAGCGTGCCGGTGAGCCGGGTGACCGTCTGGCGGGCCAGTGCCAGTCCGAGGCCCCGCCCGCCGGGGCCGGCCGGCTTGGTGGTGAAGCCGCGTCGGAAGACGAGGTCCGCGTGGGCCGGGTCGACGCCGGGACCGGTGTCGGCCACGCGCAGCAGCAGCGCCTCGCCGGCCGCGTACGCCGTCACCGTGACCCGCGCCCGCGCGCTGCCCTGCGCCGCGTCCATCGCGTTGTCGATCAGGTTGCCCAGGATGGTGACGAGGTCGCGCACCGCGAGGTCCGGGGGCAGTACGCCGTCGTCGAGCCGGCTCTCGGGCGAGACGACCAGCTCCACGCCCCGCTCGTGCGCCTGCGCCGTCTTGCCCAGCAGCAGCGCGGCCAGCACCGGCTCGCCCACCGCCGCGACCACCTGGTCGGTGAGCGTCTGGGCCAGCTCCAGCTCGGCCGTGGCGAACTCCACCGCCTCCTCCGCCCGCCCCAGTTCGATCAGGGAGACCACGGTGTGCAGCCGGTTCGCCGCCTCGTGCGCCTGCGACCGCAACGCCTGGCTGAACCCGCGCTCGGAGTCCAGCTCGCCCATCAGTGACTGCAGTTCGGTCACGTCCCGGAGCGTGACGACCGTACCCCGGTGCTCCCCGCCGGACACCGGCGAGGTGTTGACCACCAGCACGCGCGACGCGGTGAGGTGCACCTCGTCGACCCGCGGCGCCGAGGACAGCAGCGCCCCCGTGAGCGGCCCCGGCAGCCCCAGCTCCGCGACCGACAGACCGACCACCTGGCCGCCGACCCCGAGCAGCTCCCCGCC